>NZ_JAFEVF010000003.1:0-8530 GCF_048054115.1 Wolbachia endosymbiont of Nasonia vitripennis
TATCTTACTTTGTTTGCTTGTCAGATCAAGTCTAAACTATTACAGATAAAACGTATAGTTATTTTTGGTGGAACGGGATTTATAGGAAAACACATCGTAAGACGCTTGGCAGCGGCGGGGTATTTAATAAGAATATTTACTCGTGATCAGGAAAAAGCTGCTTGTCTAAAGTTATGTGGCAACTTAGGGCAAATATCAATACTTGAAGGAGATTTTTTTAATGAAAAATCAATTTTAGAAAGTATGGAGGGGTGTGATGTTGTTATAAACTTAGTAGGAATATTATATGAAAAAAGAAAATACGATTTCTATACAGTTCATGTTGGAATAGCTGAAAGAATAGCAAAAGCTGCGCAAATAAAAAATGTATCCATGATGATACATTTTTCTGCCATGGGAATAGAAAATGATAAGTTATCAAAATATGCCCAAAGTAAATTGAAAGGTGAGAAAGCTGTAGCTTCGGCGTTTCAAGGAGCAATGATAATTAAGCCCAGTCTTGTATTTGGTAAAGAAGATAATTTCTTTAATAAATTTGCAAGATTAGCAACAATTCTTCCTTTTTTGCCGTTGATCGGTAGTGGAATAACGAAGTTTCAGCCGATATGTGTAACAAACTTAGCTGAAGTGGTATACCGTATTATCAGCTTTAATAAGCAAGATAAAAAAATTTATAATATAGGTGGATCAAAAGTTTACTCTTTTAAAAGCTTATTAAAGTTTATTCTGAATGTGACTAACAGAAAGTGTCTACTGATCAATGTACCTTTTCCAATGGCAAGATTGATAGCCTTTTTCTTAGAAAGTAAAGTTGTTTCTGTGCTGTTAAAACCTATAACTGGAGATGCAAGCCCTATACTTACTCGAGATCAGGTGAAAGTTATGATGAGTAGTTCAATCGAAAAGTCAGATGATCTCGAAACAATGAAAATTAGACCACTAGCAATTGAAAATGTGGTACCAGAATACTTGAAAATTTATAGAAAGCATTGATAGAAGAATGTGCCCGGTAGGATTCGAACCTACGACCCACAGCTTAGAAGGCTGTTGCTCTATCCAACTGAGCTACGGGCACACATCATATATAAAATGCTTCTTAGTACACGTGAAGTCAAGTATTTCTTGTGAATATAATGTTTGTGATAATATCTCAAAACTTTGTCAGTACAGCATGTAACGATAAAACTGAGAAAAAAGAAGCGTGAGTAATAGGAAGTCTAATAGCGCAGTAACACAGAACCCCAGGCTAAACCTGCACCTATTGAAATCAGCAATATCAGATTTCCTGACTTTATTTTTGATTCTTGTACTGCATAGTCTAAGGCTAGTGGAATTGACGCTGCTGAGGTGTTTGCATGCTTATCAACTGTATTAATTACTTTTTCTATAGGAAAATCTAATTTCTTTACTACTGCTTCAATAATGCGAATGTTTGCTTGATGGGGAATTAACCAGTCAATATCAGTAATCTTCAAACTATTGCATTTTAGAGTTTCCTCTACTGAGGTTGTTAATTTCTCTACTGCATGTTTAAACACTTCTCTTCCATTCATAAGTATCTTTCCAGAATCACGAGTAGAGGATATTCCTCCGTTTGTACATAATAAGTCCACATTGCCATCAGAGTGTAAGTTTGTTGATATAATGCTACTGCTACTCATTTCTGATTTCATTATCACTGCACCAGCACCATCACCAAAGAGTACACAAGTTGACCTATCTTCCCAATCAACAATCCTAGACATTATTTCAGCACCAATAACAAGCGCGTATTTAATTCTATCGTTAGACTTTATAAGTGAATCAGCAACTGTAACTGCATATATAAAACCAGAGCATGCTGCCTGTACATCAAAAGCAAATGCGTTTTTACACTTTAATTTACTTTGTATAATCGTTGCACAGCTAGGAAAAGTTTTGTCAGGTGTTGTTGTTGCAACTATGATCAAACCAATTTCATCTATTGAAATTTTCGCTTTTTCTATAGCATTTTTCGCTGCATTAACAGCTAAATCTGACGTTAGTTCTCCTTCATCTGCTATATGTCTTTGAACTATTCCTGTTCTTTGCCTTATCCATTCATCGTTTGTTTCAACTATCGATGCAATTTCGTTATTACTCAAAATTTTTTTTGGTAGGTAAGAACCAGTGCTCAATATGAAACTTTTATTCAATATGACTTACCCCGTTAATTATCTTCTGGTTTAAATTTTCACTGATTGCATTTACTGCAAATTTTATAGCGTGAGCAAAAGAAATAGCATCAGAATTTCCGTGGCTCTTTATAATGATACCATTTAGCCCTAAAAACATAGCTCCACTTCTAATTTTAGGATTAAAACGCTCTAATGCTTTATTTAGCTTGGGTTTCAACAATATGCCGACAAGCATTTTTGTCATCCATGAATTAAATACTTCCTGTTTTATTAGACTGATAAAAGTACCAGCAGTTGCCTCAGCTGTCTTGAGCATTACATTACCAACAAAACCATCAGCAACAATTACGTCTATATTACCATCTAAAAATTCACTTGCCTCTATATATCCTTTGAAGTTAATACTTGGAGCATTTTTGAGTAACTCAAAAGCTCCTCTTACTGAGTCAGTACCTTTCACTTCTTCTGTACCAATGTTTAGCAAAGCGACTTCAGGATTTTCAACTTTTAATGCTATTTTTGCAAATATACTCCCCATTAATGCAAATTGAAATAATGAGTCAGTATTACAGTCAACATTTGCACCAAGATCAAGCAATGCAAAGCTTTTTGTCTTAGTTGGACAGACAGATGCAATAGCAGGACGATAGATATTGGGTAATGTTCCTAAAATAAATCTGGAGATAGCCATCAATGCTCCAGTGTTGCCTGAAGACACCATTCCAAAAGCTTTACCTTTTTTCACTGCTTCAACAGCTGCCTTCATACTTGAATCTTTGCGATGTTTCAGTGCAAAAGAGGGTTTATCATTTGGAAGAACATTATCAGAGCAATGGGTAAATTCGGAGTTATCGATTACTTTTTTGTATTTTGAAAGCAAAGGAGATATTTCTTTCTGATCTCCATAAATATGAAAAAAAACTTCAACACCTGGATCAACAAGATTATCCAAGAAAAAACTAGCACCCTGAATTACGGAAAGAGGTGCAAAATCCCCTCCCATAGCATCAAGTGCGATAACTATGTTGTTGTTGACCGTGGGTAACATATCATGAGTTACTCCGCCTTTTGTTTAATGAAAACACGTTTTCCTTTGTAACTATTGTCAACTGCTATGTTGTGAGGCAACATGAATTCTCCAGTTGTTGCACATACCACAATATTCTTAGGCTTAATAGTATGATGAGAACGATGCATATTACGCCTTGACTTTGACTTTTTTCTCTTCGGAACTGCCAAAACTTACTCCAATTCAATTATATAACACAATTTATTAGTAGCATGTTTTTTACAAGAAGTAAATAGCGAAATAAGTAAGGTTTTCTTATACAATTCAGTCTTATAAACTTAAACTCAAGCATTTTGATCAAAGTATATTGAACTTAAGATATATCTTGACTATACTCTGCGATAGAGTTAATAAAAATTTTAATAAAATCAGTAAAACTAATTTTTAGCTAAGATAAATGCAAAGTGAGTTCCTTTGATGTAAACAGTGTTAGAATAATCGGTAGGTGCTTTATCAACTTTCTGTTGAGGCTTGGTAACGCATTTGTGTTTTTTATTCAATCTCTATACCACTGCTTTGTGCCACCGTATTATTTTAGCAATGTAGCAAAACAAATTATAGAGATAGGCTTTTTCTCTTTACCAATTGTTGGGCTCACTGGAGTTTTTATAGGAGCGGTGATAGTTTTACAAAGTAGCTTAAGTGGTCTATTGATTAATCAAGAACAAGTAGTACCTAAGCTTGTTACGATCACTATCATTAAAGAGTTAGGGCCAGTTTTGATTAGCTTAATAATGGTAGGAAAGGTTGGGTCCTCAATTGCAGCAGAAATTGGCACGATGCGCATCACTGAACAAATAGATGCACTTACAACTTTGGACATCAATCCTTTCAAATATTTAATTGCACCAAGAATTCTAGCGTCAGTTATAGTATTTCCAATACTTACAGTATGTGCAGATCTAATAGGAATATTTGGAGGGTATGTCACCGCAGTCTTTGAATTTAACCACAATTTAAATATATACATAAAATATACAGCTCAATTCTTTAATATAAACGATTTTGTTGTTGGGCTAATGAAAGCGACTGCTTTTGGGGCTATAATTTCTGTTTCAAGTTGTTATTACGGTTACCATTGTAGAGAAGGTGCACGAGGAGTAGGTGTTGCTACAACATCAACTGTTGTTTTTTCGTCCATATTGATCATTTTAGCAAACTACTTGATTACTTTGATACATGTATAGCCCCATAATATCAATATTGAACCTAAGCTTGTCTTTTGATGATAGAACGATATTAAACAACATAAGTTTTAATATATCGAAGGGGGAATCATTAGTCATACTTGGCGGCTCAGGAAGTGGTAAATCTGTATTAACAAAAATAATCATTGGATTGCTAAAACCAGACTCAGGGTCTATTAAAATAAATAGTGAAAGCAAAAATAAATTTGGAGTCTTATTTCAAAATTCTGCTTTATTTGACTACGTTACAGTGTGGGAAAATATATCTTTTAATTATAAAAAGCGCTTTAATATCAGCGAAAAGGAGGCAAAACAGCTAGCAATCGAGAAATTAAATGATGTTGGACTGGAGGAAAGCATAGCAGATATGTTTCCAATCGAGCTATCAGGCGGAATGAAAAAAAGAGTAGCACTTGCAAGGGCGATTGCGCACAATCCAGAAATTATTGTATTGGATGAGCCAACTTCAGGATTGGACCCAATTATGTCAGATATGGTAAACGAGATAATAATAAAATTATCTAAAGACTTTAACCCTACAATTATCACGATTACACATGATATTCATAGTGCATTTAAAATAGCTGATAAAATAGCAGTATTATACGAAGGGAATATTATCTACCACGGAACTGTCCAAGAAATACAAAATACTAATAACGAATATATAAAAAAATTCATTCATTATATATAGCTATAGGTTTACAAACGATATTGTGAATGCCATATCTACCCTAACTTGAGCTACTGACAATTGTCGTTCTGTTACTAGTGTAGTGCCACGGTGGTATGGTGTGTTAGCTATAAAACAACGCATTAAATATAGCTAAAGTAACTTATATCAATTTTTATTATTATGCCAATTCCAACTGCAGAAATTTATTGAATTTGTTACTTCACTACTCAACAGCAATTACAACTGATGATTTTATTTCATTCTACTACCTGCTGATTTATTTTCTGCTCAGCATATCCATTAAATCAGATTTTTTGAGTTTATTATGATCAACTTTACTGAATTTATTCACCATAGAGCTCATTTGATTATACTGCTTAATTAGAAGATTAACGTCAGTTACACTTGTTCCGGACCCCTTAGAAATTCTAAGTCTTCTTTTGCCATTTAAAATATCTGGATTTTGCCTTTCTTTTTCGGTCATTGAGTTTATGATGGCTATATATTTTTTCACTTTATTGTCGTCTGGCACACTGCTACTTAGCTTTTTTGTGAATGAACTAGGGATGAATTTCATTATGTTGCTAATGCCATCCATTTTACTCAGAGTTTTTAACATTCCCACTAGGTCGTTTAGGTCGAATTTACCCTTTTTTACTTTCTTTTGTAACTTATCAATTTCTTCCTGACCAACAATCTCAGCAGCTTTTTCAACCAATGATACAACATCACCCATGCTAAGTATCCTTTTTGCAATTCTATCGGGATAAAAATCATCGAGGTCACTTAATTTTTCACCACAAGCAATAAATTTAATTGGACAATCGGTGATCATTTTCATAGAAAGAGCAGCACCACCACGTGCATCACCATCAACACGGGTGAGAATAATGCCGGTTACACCTATTACCTCATTGAATGATTTAGCAATGTTGACCGCATCCTGGCCTATCATTGCGTCGGCTACTAAAATAACTTCTGCAGGTGAAGCTATTTCCTTTACGGCTTTCAACTCATTCATCATATTATTGTCAATATGAAGCCTGCCTGCGGTGTCTAGTATTAATACATCATAATTATCGTTCTTTGCTGCTGCCAGTGCCCTTTTTGTAATTGCAATAGGCTCCTCATTTATTACTATAGATAAAGTTTGTACGTCTATCTGTTTACCCAGCACCTCAAGTTGTTTCTGGGCAGCCGGCCTATAAATGTCTAAAGAGGCAAGCATCACTTTTTTCTTTTGCTTTTTTAGCTTTAAAGCAAGCTTTCCTGAGGTAGTTGTTTTACCTGCACCTTGTAAGCCCGCCATCATAATCACAGCAGGAGGTTTAACTGCTAGATTTAAGTCACTTTTCTCTGATCCGAGAACTGCAACTAAATTATCCTGCACAATTTTAATTATCATTTGTGCTGGAGAAACACTTTTTATGACTTTTTCCCCAATCACTTTATCTTTAATGTCGTTGATGAATTTTTTTGCAACTTCAAGTGAAACGTCAGCTTCAATTAAAGCTATACGTATTTCACGCATGGCAAGATTAAAATCATCTTCAGAAATGATCGACTTTCCTCTCAGTTTACTAAATACAGAATTTAAACTTTCAGTTAACGATTTAAACATAATAGCATTAGTAGAATACTCATTAAAAAGAGAGAAGAAGCTGAAACAAAACTTACTGAGTTATAACTTAGCACTTCTTTAAGTTTAGTAATATTATTAAAGTATAAATTAGTAAGTGAATTAGTCAAGTTTTGCAGTACGTTGGCAGACATTTCTCTCACTTTAAAGACCAATTGATTGAACAACAAGACAATATAGGATATGAAAACTCTAAAAATCCAATCAACATCCATTTTAAAATTTACTCTCGGGTAAAATAACTTGCGTAAAGGAATAAACAATAAAGTGGTACATAGTAATAAATTAAATTGCGACAAAACATTTTTTGTGTTGTACACAAAATCGAAAATCGAAGGTTTATTGTAAATAGGTAAGTAAGGATTGCCAGCGATTACGCATATAAATGCTAAAATAATCATAGTCATTTTGCCTCCCCTCTCTGCTAAAGGTTTTGACTTACTTTTTGCAATAAATAAGTAATAAAGAAACTTTAGCCCCACGCTTAAATGAAGCAGCAAATTTAGAAGCTTATATAAATTTTTATACCCTTTTAAGGCAACAGTGTTCATTTCAATTTCAGCTGTGATATATGATTTACTGATAAATCCAACGGTTCCAGGAAATGCAGCCATTGTAAGTATTGCGATTATAGCACACATGCCTTCCACTGACATCAGTTTACCCACTCCATTAAAACTAATTGTTTTTGTTTGTAAAATAATCGAATTACTGACCACAAACAATAATGATTGATAAACAAGAGAGAAGATTATATGCAGTATCAAAATTGGTATTGCTTTTTCCGAAGGACTGAGCAAACTTCCTGCAATAATCAGCAAGCCCATTTGTCCTACAACGTTATAGCATAAAAATCTGCGAATATTTTGCTCAAGAGAAGCAAATATAATGCTGTAAATTACAGTGATGGCGCCTACAAGTGCTAATATTTCAGTACAATCTTGCCATAGGGTGTAAGTGTGTAAAAGCATCACTAAAAAAGAGACTTTAGTGGTAAATAAAGAGAGATATGTAGTGCCATGTAGTGATGCAGCAGGATATGCATCAACAACCCAAAACGAAAAAGGAAAACAAGCGCAGTTTATCAATAAACCCAAAATTATCAGGTTAGTGCTTTGAAGTGCCAATCCTGCTGTCAATATAACTCCAACCAAAAAGTGTACACAAGCGTACCTTATTGCAGATCCACTATCTCTACAGCTAGCTGCGATAATAAAAAATGCACTGATGGTCATTAATTCAAAGAATATTATAACCAACATTATCTGCTTGGATAAAATTGCACAGAGTGAGCAGGTAGTATAAGCAAAAAAAGATAGCATCTCTGAAAAAGTCAAATTTTGTGTTGGTAGAACAGCTAAAAATGCAACTGATAAAAAAGATATTAGTACGATACGAAAAGATAAATCAAAATTTAGAACTGGATGAGAGCAATTCAGTGTAGTACCTAAATTTTCAGGTAATATTAGGACTATCACTATTAATGTAGTCAATAGAAATAGCAATAAAAATTTATAAAGTTGCACAATGATGTAAAACAGTATGGTTTATGCTACCTCAACATACAAATAAAATCAATTTGCATATTAACCACTAGTTAAGCTAATTACCATATAATTATATCAGGGTTTAGAAGGTTATAGAGAAACCGGTCAGATTAGGTTTTTAATCTAATCTGACCGATAGCTTTAATAGTGAGGTAAGCTTTAATATAGCACTCCTAATTCACAGTGCTACACTCGTGCATAATTTATTGTTAATTTGTAATAGTTTAGACTTGATCTGACAAGCAAACAAAGTAAG
>NZ_JAFEVF010000003.1:11530-28126 GCF_048054115.1 Wolbachia endosymbiont of Nasonia vitripennis
TTTGCTTGTCAGATCAAGTCTAAACTATTACATTTGAGCTTAGCATTTGATCGCACTATCTCTCAGTTTTTCCTTCCTATGCTAAATAATTCAATTATCACCTTTATCAAACTTTTTCAAACATCAGTAAATGCTTTAAGTACACTAGAAGTGATTATAGTGATGCTTACCTTCAGTTGGTATTTAGTTGCTTGCTTCTCTCAGAGGAAACAGGCATTTCATGATGTGCTATTTGATACGATTGTTGTGAGAAAAATGAATTGATGTTGCCTTGATTGTTATGTAGATTACATTGGTATATTAGCTAAAGAAAGGTTATGAATAAAGAAATAGTAGAACATTTAAATAAATTACTTACAAATGAGCTGACTTCTGTACGCCAGTATCTTTTGCATTCTGCGATTCTTAAAAATAGCGGAATCAATAAACTTGCAGAAAAGATGAGAAAGGAGCTTAATGAAGAACTTGAGCATGCAAATAGGCTGGCAGAAAGAATTTTACTGCTTAAGGGCATGCCAAATTTTCAAGATACAAATAAAATCTCAAAGTATGAAGGAAAGTTCACAAAAGATACAATGCAGAAAATCTTAGAAGATAATTCTAACTTAGAAGAAGAAGGTATCAAGGGCATCAAAGAGGCAATTTCCGTTGCTGAAAAAGAAAAGGATTTCGTGAGTGTAATGTTATTAGAAGGACTACTGAAAAATGAGGAAGAGCACTTACATTGGATCAAAGAACAGATTGACCTTATTGAGCTTATGGGTATTGAAAATTACTTGAGAACACAAATATAGAGTGTTAAGAAAAACAGTATTTATTTTCATTATACCTTTTTTACTTCTTTTTTCACTCGGGTTATGGCAGTTATTTAGATTGAGCTGGAAGAATAATATTATCAAAAATATGGATCTTCCAGTTATTCATCTACTGCCTAGTGATAATCTTTCAAAGTTTAACTACAGAAACGTTAAAATCGACGGAATTTTAAGTGATATAGAACTATATGTTTTCGCAGGTCAACGTGGCTATCATGTGCTGTCTCCTATGTTGCTTATCAATGGACATTACATGTTAATAAATAAAGGAATAGTCAGAGAAAAAAAAGAAGAAAAAGCAAAAATTGAAAAAGTAGCTGCTGATGGCGTTTTGTATTGTGATGGTAGCAAAAATTGGTTTATCAAAAATGATATTGCTTCAAATACATGGTTTACCCTAAGTACAGAAGAGATCTCCAATGAACTAGGTATTAAGCTAGAGAAATGTATATTGTGGCAAGATAATTTTGGTGGCAAATTGACTATACAGCCAATAAAGCATCTTGAATACGCAATTACTTGGTTTGCACTTTCCTTGATTTGGCTCATTATGTGCGTATTTTACTATAGGCAAAATATATATAAGTCGTAGAGATACAGTGTGGAAAAAGAAAAGCTACAAATAGAAAAAATGCAACAAAGTGGAAGAAAATACTTATTACAAGGGTTAGTGATATGTCAGTGTTGCAAATCCGTTTATTATGGAATGAGTAATGCTAAGGGAGGAAGAAGTTACTATCGTTGTCCTGGAAAACGTTTTGGTGAATGTAACAGCAAATCAATACGCGCAGATATACTAGAAGGGGTAGTATGGGAAGAAGTGAAGATGTTAAGAGGGCATATAACGAAGGAAAAGTGTGATTTATCAGAGGTAGATTGGGAGACTAAATTTAATATAATTAGAAAGTTAGTTCAGCGTATTGAAATTGATGATGATAATGTACATATGGTGTTTCGATTAAAAGAACTCTCTCTCGAAGGACAAAAAGAAGATATTCAACCTTGTACCAGAATTATAAAGAATGTAGTGCTATCAAATGCAATAGGAATGCATAAAGTTAGCAACGCCCTGGCTGCAATATCAGCTGCAGTGAAACTTGGAATTAGTGATGAAGAGATTAAAAAAGGTCTTTTGGAATTTAAAGGAGTAGCAAGGAGATTTTCTTTAATTGCCGATATTAAAGGTGTTAAGTTAATTGAGGATTATGCTCACCACCCAAATGAAATACAGGCAACCCTGGCAGCAGCACGTTCGATTGCTAAAAGAAAGGTAATAGGAATTATCGAGCCGCTTCGTTTTACTCGTATTCGTAATTTTTTTGATGAGTTCGTACGAATTTTCATGATGTTTGATTATGTAATTCTCACTCCTGTCCATCCTCCAGAAGATAAGCCTATTCCTGGCTGTGGAATTGATGATATACAAAAAGCCTTGATCAGTAATGGGTTTAATGATGTGAAGATTATGAATGATGCTTTACTCATTTCACATTTTATTAGTAATTCGACAAGTTCAGGAGATGTAGTATTATTTATTGGTGCTGGTAGTAATATAGCTAAACTAGCGAAAGAAACTGCAAAGCTGCTGCTAGTAAAATAAACTTAAGCATTGGTGATTTATATGATAAAATTGTGTAGTAAAACTGGATCCCAGTGTCTAGGCAAACAACTGTACAGACATTGCGATATGGGGATAGCTTCCATTAAGAATGGTGTCATCCCAGTGCCCAGACACTGGGATCCAGAAGACTTAACTTTAAATAAGTGGCTGTATAATAAAAACTGGATTCCAGTGTCAAGCACTGGAATGACACCATCTGCTACTCAAATTATCTGTTTATCTGTAGGTTGCAATGTTCGTACACTGAAATGTTACAGCGCTGGGGTGACATTTCCCGAACGTGAACACAATTGTGAATCTAGTGGAGGTTTAGCATGATGAAAAAGACGATCAGCAGTGTATTTGCAAGAGAAATTTTAGATAGCAGGGGTTACCCAACAATTGAGGTAGAAATAGAACTATGTGATGGAGCAACAGGTAGAGCCGCTGTCCCTTCTGGGGCTTCGACCGGTAAACTAGAAGCATTGGAGCTGAGAGATCAAGATGAAAAAAGGTATTGTGGTAAAGGAGTGCTGAAAGCTGTTCAATCTGTGAGTGGAGTGATAGCAAATAAAATCATTGGCATGGATGCAGCAAACCAGAGTGCAATTGATAAAGTTTTAATTGAACTAGATGGAACAAAAAATAAATCTAAACTTGGAGCAAATGCAACTTTGGGTGTGTCTCTTGCTGTTGCAAAAGCAGCAGCAAACAGCTTTAAAATGCCGTTATATAAGTATTTGGGAGTAGGGGAAGAGCAGATGCCAGTTCCGCTAATTAACGTCATTAATGGTGGAGTACATGCAGATAATAAACTCGATTTTCAAGAATTTATGATTCTTCCGGTTGGTGCTGAAACTTTCAGTGAAGCAATCAGAATATCTGCAGAGGTATTTCATAACTTGCGCAGCATTCTTAAGAAAAAAGGTTATAGTACAAACGTAGGAGATGAAGGTGGTTTTGCACCAAACATTGGAAGCACTGAAGAAGCTCTTAATTTGATAATTCAGGCTGTTGAATCTGCTGGTTATTCGATGAAAAATCACTTTGCACTGGGTCTTGATGTTGCTTCATCTACTTTTTATGAAAATAGAGTTTACAAATTTGAAAACAGAGAACTCACTTCAGAGGAATTGGTTCAGTATTATTTTGACCTTGTAGGCAAATATCCAATAATTTCTATAGAAGATGCAATGAATGAAGACGACTATGAAGGTTGGAAATTACTTACTGCAAAATTGGGAAGTAAAATTCAATTAGTCGGGGATGATTTATTTGTTACAAATTGTGAACTAATAAGTAAGGGAATAGAGGAAAAAATGGCAAATTCTGTACTAATTAAACCAAATCAAATAGGAACGCTTACGGAAACTTTTGCTGCTATTGAAATGGCAAAATCAAATGGCTATAGGGCTATTATTTCGCATCGCTCAGGTGAAACAGAAGATACAACGATATCCCACATAGCGGTTGCATCGAATTGTGGACAAATCAAGACTGGCTCGCTGTCGCGTTCTGATAGGCTTGCAAAGTATAATGAATTAATGAGAATAGAAAGTTCATTAGGAGAAAATGCTAAATATTATTGTGGGTTAGCATGGACTTCATAGACGAAGTTAAATTATATTTAAAAGCAGGTGATGGTGGCGATGGCTGCGCGAGTTTTCGTCGAGAAAAATTCGTTGAATTTGGTGGCCCAAACGGTGGTAATGGGGGCAGGGGAGGAGACATAATTTTCATCAGTGATGCAAATCTCAACACTTTGCTTAATTTTCGTTGTCGAAGACATATTAAAGCGAGTAGTGGAAAAAGTGGTACGAGTAGAGATAAATCTGGCACAGCAGGAAAAGATATTATACTTAAAGTTCCAGTTGGTACACAAATAATCGATGAAGAAAGTGAGGAAATAATAGTAGATCTTGATAAACCTGACATGGAATTTCAAGTAGTGAAAGGTGGAAAAGGTGGGCTTGGAAATACTAACTTTAAATCTGCTACTAATAGGGCACCAAGACATTTTACCCATGGTCAGCCCGGTGAAGAAAGAAATATAATATTGAAGCTAAAAGTTTTATCTGATGTTGGCATTATTGGTATGCCAAATGTAGGTAAATCTAAATTTTTAACCCGCTGCTCGAATTCTGATACGAAAGTAGGCGATTATGAATTTACTACTATAAGACCACATTTAGGTGTAGCAAAAGTGGATTATAGCGAAATTGTAATAGCAGATATTCCTGGAATAATCGCTGATGCTCATCTTGGAGTTGGGCTCGGACACAAATTTTTAAAGCACATAGAAAGGTGCAAAATTTTACTGCATTTAATTGATGTAACTCACGATGACATTATTTCAGCTTATAATTGTACGCATAATGAACTGAAGCTTTACAATAGCGATCTTGTTGAAAAAGAGGAAATTGTAGTGTTAAATAAATGTGACTTATTGGAAGAAACAGAAATCCTTGAGAAGAAGAATCATTTAGCCAATTATCTTGATAGAGAAGTACTGTGCTTATCAATCGACGATGATTTACAGCCCATCTTAAGATTATTAAATGAAAAAGTGAAAATTAAGGAAATTAATGTATATGATCCTTTTAAGATGTGAATTTTTTATTTGACAATCAAAGTCTGGATTCCAGTGGGTAATTTTCCACAGTTGTCTGCATTTTTTGTTCCACAACTTATCTTTTTTTCGGCTTGTGCCATTTCTCATACTGTCTCTTGCTTTCTTGAACTCAGAAATTCAATAGCTACAAAAGCATTTGAGTAGTTTTTTGTTAAGAATTAGGCATAGAATCCCCCATATTTATTAATAAAGAACAGAAAAAATGTAACGCACATACGACAGAGATTAAGCATATGTGTGCACCCATGTGCGCTGAAGAAGATACGCTACATTTTTACTGAGTTTGATTATTTGATAGAAAAGTCTGCAGACGAAGATAGATTTTGAGCTCTAAAAATATCTCTACTTTGATTATACTAAGATTAGATAAATAGGCGAAGTAATTTTTATATTAATTTTTTAGCTTACAACCGATTTTACGTTCAACAACTTGACATTTATTCAATACTACTGTATAATAAAGATGTGCATTTTTTGTACTATGGCAATAAAATTACCTTGTAATAGGTGTATTGGACCCGAGGGCAGTACTCGGCGCCTCCACCATATTTTTTGATTGATACGGGGGCGAGTAAGGATCGACATGCATAGTAAAGATGGTAGCTTTGCTCGGTTAGATACCACCGCTAAGAGTTCACAATTTAGATGCAAACGATAACTTTGCTGCTGAAGACAATGTTGCATTAGCTGCTTAATTTAGGCACTATAACTTCATTGCTATAAGCACGGTTTAGGGAACGCCGGGTAACAGAAGTTCCCCCAAACATGTAAGGGTTATATGGATAAAACAGATTATCAGAAGTCGCTTAGTTATGCTAAATTTCAAGTTATCAAAAAGGCTTTGAATACTATATTAGATAATGTTTTTACTCCTCACTTAGAGATACTGTTTTTTACGCGCTTTAATGGTGTTGTCATACCAGACTACTTGAAAGAATCATACCCTACTCAAATGCTTATTATATTACAGCATCAATTTTTTGGTCTAAAAGTTCTTGAAGATAAGTTTAGCGTTAGTTTGAGCTTTCGTGGAAAACAAGAACAAGTCACTGTACCGTTTTTTGCTATTAGTGAGTTTCATGATAAAATTTCAGGAGATACTTTAGTATTTAGCGTTGATTCTGATAAAGAATATGAAAGTGAGAAATGTGCTGAAAAGTCATCAAATGGTAGTATTATATCTATAGATCAACTTTACGATAAGTAGTTACTTCATTTTATAAATAAAAAATATTGTATCTGTTCAGGATATCGACAAGACCATAGAGTAAAAGTGAGTTTATAACAAATGGTATCATTTGAGTAGCTGACATTGGCTTTCACATAAAAAACGTTGTAAAGCGCTTTCATGTTTACCAACGGTTCTGTCGCATCTATAAACCACAGGAAAGAAGATCATTAAAGGTGGGATTATAGGAGTTATGAAGCCATTAACATAGCAAAATTCTCAAAAGTAGAAACATTATTTTAATAATTTGTCTTTTTTGAATCATACGAATATTTTCTATGCCTGTGATGGTAATCTTTGCGGAATGGAAGCTTTTAAACCCAAGCATTGGCTTTATTAGTTTTTTGATAAATCTATCAACAATATTATTTAGATATTTTATTTGAAGAACTGTAATCTTCAGAAATTTCTGCATTCAAATCATCAAGAGCAGCAGTATTACTGCCGCTTTTATCAATTACAATTTTCTCAGGAAGATAGTTACTCCTGAAGGCTTTACGAAAGAATGCAAGTGCTGCAGACTTGTCTCTACTAACACACAAGAGGAAGTCTACAGTATATAAATAAACCCATTTACCGTTTAATTTAATGTAAGTCTCTCCAACTACTACCAACCTGCTTCTTTCTTTTCCTTACTGCCTCATCTATCAGTGGTGATAACCCACCTTTGTAACGTAGCATTTTGCTCCCCTTATACTCATCATTTCTTCCAAATCTCGATAGCTCAAAGAGAATCGACATTTCATGTATACAGATAACATCCGCTGAAAAGCTAAATCCTTTGAAATATGGCAACAATTTTTGATTGATACGAAACATCTTTGCTTTTTTTTTTAGACAATTATATCATTCTTCTTTCTACTTCCCTACAAATGCGACAGAACCGAAAATATTCGTATGATTCAAAAAAGACAAATTATTAAAATAATGTTTCTACTTTTGAGAATTTTGCTATGTTAATGGCTTCATAACTCCTATAATCCCACCTTTAATGATCTTCTTTCCTATGGTTTATAGATGCGACAGAACCTTTTTTATACGTTAGCTACAGTTAAAACATAATTGACTTTGCCTAGTTAATATTTCAAATTATAAAAAAGGCAAATAATTCTATGATATTGCAGGGCAAAAAAGGGTTAATAACCGGAATAATAAATAAAAGGTCAATAGCATATGGTATAGCACAGACCCTCTCAGAACATGGAGCTGAGCTTGCAATCACTTATCAAAATGAAACAATAAAAGAGAAATTATTACCAATAGCAAGTGAATTAAATGTAGAGTTAATATTGCACTGTAATGTTTCAAATGAGGAAACTATAGATAATGCTTTTAAGGAAATAAAGGAGAAGTGGGGTGCTATTGATTTTTTGGTACATGCAATAGCATTCTCCGATAAAAATGAGCTAAATGGTAAATATGTCAATACTTCACTAAACAACTTTATTAATGCAATGCATATATCGTGCTATTCTTTTACTGCTTTAGCGCAAAGAGCGGAAAAAATGATGTTAAATGGCGGTAGTTTACTTACTTTATCCTACTATGGTGCTGAAAAAGTTATGCCAAATTATAATGTGATGGGTTTATGTAAAGCAGCACTTGAAGCAAGTGTAAAATATATAGCATGTGATCTCGGACCACAGAACATCAGAGTAAATGCAATTTCTGCTGGTCCAATCAGAACTTTGGCATCTTCTGGAATAAGTGACTTTCACTCCATATCGGAATGGAATAGAAGTAATTCTCCACTTAGACGCAATGTTACAATAGAAGATGTTGGCAAGGCAGCACTATACTTATTAAGCGACCTGAGTAGTGGTACAACTGGAGAAATTTTACATGTTGATTCAGGGTATAATGTTGTGGGAATGAAGATAGTAGACTAATACAGTACTGCAGATGCATGTGAAGCCTGTGTTTTTTTGTTATCCGAGTAATTGACATTGGAGCCCAGTGTCAGCTACTCGAATGACAACATTTTTTAATTAAATCTCGCACATTAACCATAGAGTTATTATTTTATAAGTATTTGTTGCTGCTGATCTTCTATTTTTACTTCCTCCATTTGGGTTAAGAGATTGTGCGTGAGGGTTGCTCTTGAAGTTGCCTTGCAAGGAAAAAGTCTTTTTCCTCCCGATCTTGGAGTTGCTTTGCAAGCAAGAAATCCTATTGTTCTTGTGTTTGTTTTGCTAAGACTTTATTCTTATTAAGCAGCGGTTAAAAATGAGCATGGCTTTTATTATAGAATGCCCCCCTATAGAAGTATATAGACTATGAAGACTTATCTTACAGGTTGTGGTACTTGTTGTTGATAAAATGTTTTTTCTACACGTGCTTCTTCCACACTGCACCTTCTTGATAAGACTGGCTCCTCAAGGCATTTTATACGTTGCTGTACATCATTAATGCACTGCCCTATAACATCACCAATTTTTCCATCAGCATTTTTTGCCAATAACTCATCAAACTCCCTCTCAATCTCTACTCTCTCAGAGATATCCTTTGAAAGATCACAATATTCCAAAATTTCATCTATCTGAAGTTGTTTTGCTAATAGAAAGTCTTCTTGCTCCTGCTGCTGTTTTATTAACTCTTGAGTTACAATTTTAGCCCTAGAGTAATGATTTCCTTCAAGATATATTGTTTCTCTCTCTTTACTACCCCATAACTCGTCATTTAATTTATAACTCTCACGATTAAACATCTGATTTAGTTGATCATTGTTTATCATTTCAGGATTTGGTTCAAACTTTTGTTGTTTCTCTCTGCCGCTAACTTTACAATGGACATTAATTTCAATGTTAGCTAAAGAAGCTAATAATTGAATTTCTTCAATAAAAGGAAAATAACTTTTACTTTCTATTGCTTCTAGATAGGATTGATAGAGTTCAGGTTTGTCAAGAAATGAGCGTGTAATAAAATCACTGTTATATTCGGCATTATAGTCACTCTCACCAATGCCATCAAGAGCCTCTGCATATTCACTTAGATTAAGCACAGCTTGATTATGCGATATATTAAATTTGCTAACAGCTCTACTTACTAACCTCTTCACATTACCTTCAGCATTTTCAATTTTCCTATTTGTTTGCTTAACCAGACCCTTTATTTTATCAGACTTGCCAGTTAAATCCCCTGGCTTATTAAAAAACATATTAAAAACCTTTTCTAGCTGATCCTTTAAAGGAGCTGGCATACTTGGATCATCTAAAGACGTAAATCGACTTAAAAATTTGTGCCATTCCATTCTCATATCTTGCGCTCTTTCAGCTTTATATGTACCAGAACTGTTATCACCAAACACTGCATGAAAAAAGCAATTGCCATCACCTGCAGTATCATATTTAACTACTTGGTTATTAGAAGGTTCTTTTTCTACATTACTCTCTGAAGTCTTGCGTCCTTTAGCATTTTCAATACTGTCAAAACCATTTGGTAATTTCCGTTTTCTAAGCCCAACCATAATTTCTACCTTAATTCAAGCTATATGTTATTATATTAACTAACTTATTAATAAGTAACTAATTAGGTATAGCAAAAATTTTTTAATTATGCAATAATTAAGGCTTTAAATAGCAAATATGAGCTTTAACTGTGGTATAGTTGGGTTACCAAATATAGGAAAATCAACTTTATTTAATGCACTTACAGAGTCAAGTGCAGCTGAAGCTGCAAATTATCCTTTTTGCACAATCGAGCCAAATGTTGGCAAAGTGCCAATACGAGATCAGCGTTTGAAACAAATTGCCTCGATTGCTCACTCGGGGAAAATAATCTACAATCAACTGGAAGTTGTCGATATTGCCGGCTTGGTTAAGGGTGCGAGCAAGGGTGAAGGACTAGGAAATAAATTTTTGAGTCATATCAGAGAAGTTGATGCCATTGTTCATCTGCTCAGGTGCTTTACGGATGACGATATCAGCCATGTAAACAGTAAAATAGATCCAATATCAGATGCTGAAATAGTGGAAATGGAGTTAATTCTAGCTGATATTGATAGCATAGAAAAAAGGCTTCCTCAATTGGAAAAGAAAGCAAAGCAAGGTGATAAAGAGCTAAAGAGACAACTTGAATTAATGCAAGAGGTATTAGCTACTTTAAAATTAGGTAAACCGGCAAGAAGCTTGGAGAATATCGATGAAGATGAGATGAAGTTGCTTCAATTGCTAACAACAAAGCCTGTTATGTATGTATGCAATGTTGAAGATACGAATATCATAACTGGTAATGAACTATCTAAAAGGGTGGAAAAAATGGCGGAAGAAAATAAAAGCAAATTTTATTGTATTTCAGCGAAACTTGAAGCAGATATTGCAAATCTTGATAGTGAAGAGGAAAAACAGAATTTTTTATCAGAATTTGGCTTACAAGAATCAGGACTTGATGGAGTAGCACGTATTATGTATGAAGTGCTAAGTATGATAACTTTTTTTACTGTGGGCCCCAAAGAAGCACGTGCATGGCCAATAAAGATAGGATCAACAGCTGACAAAGCAGCAGGTGTAATTCACACTGATTTTGAAAAGGGCTTTATAAAAGCAGAAACCATAAGCTTTGAAGACTATATAAAATATGGAAGCGAATTAGCTTGCAAAGATGCAGGCAAAATTCGCTTTGAAGGCAGAGACTATATAGTGCAAGATGGTGATATAATGCACTTTAGGTTCAATGTGTAGTATACATCTAACTCCCAAAGAACCAGGGAATCGAGCCTTTCTTTATGGCTTCCTCTTCGCTGATCTCATCTAGTTCCACGTCATGGAGAATGGAGCTAGGTGTTGTAACAACTTCTTTCCCCTGTGGTTGTATATTCTTCTCCTCCTCACATAGTACGTACTCCAGACGTTCTTCTAAAAATTCATGTAAAGCTTTACCTTCTATAAGCACATCTTCGTTTTGCTCAGCTAATTTCAAAATTTCGTCTAGTTCAACATCTTTACCATTAATAGTTGCCTGACCAATCTCAATTTCACTAGGATTTACATTTAAACTAATAAAGCAGTTAACAGAATTACCTTTCTCATCTTCTGCACTCCACCTAATTTTCATATCGCATGTTGCATCTTTTGCAAAATAGTAATTTCTTTTTCCATTATCATTCTTCTCAACCGTTGCTATTCTTTTATCGTTACTGTATATTTCTACTATCTTTACCTCATTTTTATTTCTTTCCATCCCTTCAATTTTGTCAGTGAAAAGACGGCTGATTTCTAAGCTACACCCAGGCTTAGAAATATTAATACTAAGATGATCATAATGATTAAGAGAACGTTTTGCATATGCGCATGGCACATAACATCCATCAAAAAAGGCAACTGCACTATCAGTTTTGAGAAATTCCTGTCCGTTACTCATCCCTTCTTCGACTCGAAGAAGATATCTACCCAACCTCTTTTTAAAATTCTTTCGCTTGTCTTCAGGAATAGACTTTTCATTCAATATACTTATTATTTCTTTTTGCTTACTTAATACTACATAATTAAAAAGGAAAATGTTCTTATTCCATCGATAATAATTCGCTATTTTGTCAAATGGATCTGCAGGCCAGCCTTTATTATAATTTACGTTATCCTTATCATCTTTACACAAATTATCCTTAAGGCCAAAATTCAATTTTCTAAAATCTGATAATACTTCTTCTACCCTATCTTCAAAAAATTGAAGTTTATTTTGAAATTCTTTCCCATAATTCATTTTCTCATTTATTTTAAGAAGATATTCACTAAATTTCTTCCTAAAATTTTCTTGATCTTTGTGGGCAAACCTCTGATCTAATATATCTGTTATGTATTTTCACTTATTCAATATTACGTAGTTAAAAAGGTCACTTTTTTTCCTCCTTTCATAATCTTCTGCTATTTCGTTAAAACACTCATTACTGTTCTTAAAATCCAATTTTTCGAAGTCTTGGAGCACGTTTTTTACATCATCCTCACTAAATTGAAGATTTGTTTGGGGAGACACGTCAGTTCTACTTTGATCATCAAGTTGAGGATTTTTTTTAGTAGATTGGACTAATAAACTTTCTGTGCTGTTAGAGAAAGAATGATTATTTTCTTCAGATTGAGAACTTTTCTTTTTAGACGTATTAGTAAAAAAATTAGTTAGTGAACTAAACATTAAGCACCTCTTAGTATTACTATTTAACTATAACTTAATGCCAAATGTTGTAAAGCTAAAATTAATATGTAAATTCATTTTTTTAAGACAATTATAAGTATCTTCCTTCTATAAAAATTTTATAATCAGCATATGACAAATGTTTAAGATATTGATTTTGTTTGTATTTTTATTACTTTACCAGGCAATATTATTAATGAATTAGTCAGACAAATATCTTGGCCAAACTTTACTCCATCCACAAACTCTCCATTTGTTACTCCAGTTGCAATGAACACTGATTCACTTCTTGCCATGTCTTTCACGGTGTAGATTTTTTCTGGGTCAGTGATATTCAAATTTTTTGCTCTTTCTTTTAATTGATCCGTGTCAAATATTAATCTTCCTTCTATCTGCCCACCGATTGAGCTTAGCGCTGCTGCTGCAAGCACTCCTTCTGGAGCTCCTCCTGTGCCGATATACATATCGTGATTGCCATTTATTAGCGAAACTATGGCTGCAACATCACCGTCATCTATTAATTTCACTTTTGCTCCTAGCTTCCTAATTTTTGCTATTAATTCATCATGTCTTTCACGTTTAAGTACAGTTACTATAAGATCACTTGCTTTACATCCTTTTGCCTTGGCTAAATTGTCCAGATTCTTCTCAATCCTATTTTTTAGTGAGACTACACCCTCTGGGAGATTTTTTCCCACCGCTATTTTTTCCATATAAACATCAGGTGCGTGTAAAAAATTACCTTTTTTCGTTGCAGCAAGAACAGACATTGCCCCTTGTTTATAATGAGCGCAAATCGTAGTGCCTTCAAGTGGATCAACAGCGATGTCAATCTCAGGGCCACTTCCTGTGCCAACTTTTTCTCCGATATATAGCATCGGTGCTTCGTCCCTCTCCCCTTCCCCAATCACAATTGTACCATTTATTTCCATTGAGTTTAGCACCGTACGCATTGCATCAACTGCAACCTGATCGGCCTTTTTTTCATTACCAAGGCCTGCCAATTTATATGCAGCAAGTGCTGCAGCTTCGGTTACTTTCACTAACTTATAGGCTAAATCTTCCATCATTTACTCGAGAATCATAAATCAATATATATCATGCCATTTGAGACTGCAAGATTACTTGACTAATTTTGATGGAATTGATATAATAAAACATCGTAATAGTAGGTTTAATTATGCTGTACAGTAAGGAGGACATCAGAGAGTTATGTCTAGATGCAGATAGCTTTTTAATTAATGATAATAGGTACAACAATAAAATCACCCTTGAAAGCTTGCAAAATAGGTTAAGAAGAAAGACTAAATTTAAAGACATTGATTTGCAAAGTAAATGCGAAGGGAACAATTCATTAGGAGATTTACTTTTAAAACTTGCATATGAAAATGACTACCTACGTGTTAGGGAATTTTTCCTTAAAAATGGATTCAAGCTTCCTGAGCAAGAACAAGTAACTGCTGATGAAAACAAGGAAAAGGAAGAGCAAAATACACCTAATGTAGAAGAAGATAGAGCAGAACTTAGCAACAAAAATGAAGATGATCAATTTTCTATGTCATACAATAAGATAAGGAAAATTGTAACTAATAATTCTAATATAACTGCTGAGGAGTTTAGTAATGAGCTTAAAAAAGAGAAAATAGATATAAAAATAACAAACCAAGATGGTTGGACCTTGCTTTATTATGCTGTCCGTTCAGAAGGACCTTATATTACCGAAGATCGTAGTATATTTTTAAAGACTGTTGAGTTACTCACAAATTTAAATATCGGAATCGATTTTAAAGATACTGCTTCCAAAACTGTGTTGGGTACAGCTGCAATAAATAAACAAACTGATATTATAAAGATACTTTTGGATAGTGGCAAATTTAATGAAGAAGAAAAATTTAACGCTCTGCGTCTTGCTATTATCCAAGGTAATGTTCAAGAAGTTGAAGCATTTTTAAGTTATGTAAATGATAAAAGCAGACAAGCAGCTTTAGAGTTGGCTATGAATAATACACAAGAAGAAATTACTCAGGTGCTTTTAAACTTTATTACACCAGAAACACCTAATGTAAAAGAAAATAGAGCAAAACCTTGCAGCAGTAATGGAAACGTTGGTAATAGATCTGTAGCAACAGCGCCTCCAGTTAGTACTAATGGTAATAATAACAAAAATGAAGCACCTGTATCAACAAGGACTGGCCCAACTGTCACACCAAATAATGATAAGAAAGCTAACGGCTTTGTAGAGGCTCAATTTTCTCCACCACATGAAAAAGAAACTCAATACAAAAAAAGTAAGGAGAGTTTTTACACCTCATTAAGAAGTGATGTTGTTGGAGTTGTTATTGCAGGATTGTTTGTTGCTGCTGCTGTGACGGTTCCATCTTTAGCTGGTGCATTAGTTTGCAGTGTCCTAGCTATTTTAGTTGTAATGGTAACTGGATTACATGTAAAAAATTTTACACTTCCAAGTTACAGCGAAATGAGAGAAAATAAGGTTGAACCTGTAAATTCAAGTTTGAGAAACCATGCAATCTAGCTCCTAGAATCACTTTTCAAACCAATTATAATTTCTTGATTGTTAAACCACTTTATCAAAATTAAGTGGGACTAGTGCGATTCGAACGCACGGCCTTCGGATTAGGAATCCAACGCTCTATCCTACTGAGCTATAGTCCCATGTCTTCTGCTATTTATGCAAAATTATAGCAAAAAGTCTCGCATTTTTCTAGGCACCCTGTACAATTAATTCACAATAATAAAAAATATTTCTGTATTTCTTGAATGTAATACTGTTATATTTAATAATACGATTCCAATTGAAAGATTAATGCTAGTTAACAATATTAGTTACTTTTATAGTAATCAAGATGGCTTTGCTTTAAGCAACATCAACATTCAAGTGAAGAAAGGAAGTGTTGCCTGTTTACTAGGTCATTCTGGCTGTGGCAAGTCAACAATTCTAAAATTAATCGCAGGAATAGAAAATCCAAAATCTGGAACCATTGTTATAAATGATAAATTAGTTGCAAGTAACAAAGTGTCAATTGCTATAGAGCGTAGAAATATCGGATTGATTTTTCAGCATTCTGCATTATTTCCTCATAAAACAGTAATAGAAAATATAACTTTTGCTATTTGCAGTACTTCTAAGAAAGAAAAATACCTTACTGCATTGGAAATCTTAAAGCTATTTAATATAGAAAAATATGAAAACATGTACCCTCATGCTTTATCAGGAGGACAGCAACAATTAGTTGCAATAGCAAGAGTAATGGCGCAAAATCCTGATGTTGTTTTGCTCGATGAACCATTTTCTAATTTAGATATACTGCTCAAATATCGAATAAGGCACCATATATTGTCACTTTTTAGAAGCAAAAATATTCCTGTACTCATGGTAACTCATGATCCGCAAGAAGC
Source organism: Wolbachia endosymbiont of Nasonia vitripennis (assembly GCF_048054115.1). Lineage (NCBI taxonomy): Bacteria > Pseudomonadati > Pseudomonadota > Alphaproteobacteria > Rickettsiales > Anaplasmataceae > Wolbachia > Wolbachia endosymbiont of Nasonia vitripennis. The sequence goes on from NZ_JAFEVF010000003.1 coordinate 27,346, forward strand.
GTTGAAAGTTGCAGATTTTATTTACGTGATGAAAAATGGTAAAATTATTCAATCAGGAGTTCCTAGCTACATATACCACAGACCTAAAGATGATACGTTAGCAAAATTTTTTAGTGAGCTTCCTTTTACTCTACAGCTAAACTAAACTTAATGTTAGGCTAAAACTATTATAAGATAATTAAAAACTCTTGATTTATAATTTAATAAAAGTGATATAATTTATGTATCACTTGGCTTCAGTCAAGTTTTAATACCTAAAAGTTAATATTTTCAACGGAGGTACAAATGAGTTTAGGTCCATGGCAGCTGTTTCTAGTCTTAATAATAATCTTAGTTCTGTTTGGTGCAGGTAGGTTACCACAAGTTATGGGTGATTTAGGCAAAGGCATTAAAAACCTTAAACAAGAACTTAAGGATTCAGAGAAACTATCATCTAATGAACCAGATCGTTAGCTTCCTTATGTTTCGTGACACGCACTAAAGTGCGTGTCATTTGTTTAAACAAGGCTAAAGAATTGAAGAGGTATGATTGAAGTACAGTAATAATTATGTTAGTTAGAATGTTATTAAAGGTTAATCGTGGAAGAAAGTGAGAAATTGACTGAAGATAAAAAATTGGCCTCTGATATTCTAAAAGAGGTTGCAGATACCAATAACAACGATAGTGATAAAGTAACATTGTTCGACATCAAAACAGCTTTACATGAGCGCGGTTTTGGTATTTTAATAATCACCTTCTCTTTACCGCTATCAGTACCTATACCTGTTCCACCTGGCTATA
>NZ_JAFEVF010000003.1:28136-54620 GCF_048054115.1 Wolbachia endosymbiont of Nasonia vitripennis
TTTTCAACGTTCAACACTAGCTCTCGTGGTAGAGAAAACTTCACCTACATTAAAAAAAATAGAAAAGTTCATGAAACCAAGAATGTCTTTCATTTTTCGTGGTCCTGGTGAAAATATTTTAGCATTTATAATGCTGCTTTGTGCATTATCGATAGCAATCCCACTTCCTTTAACTAACTTCATTCCTGCAATTGGTACAACTCTCATTTCACTGGGTATCATGAGCAAAGATGGATTTCTCTCTATAATGGGAGTATTAGTATCATTGTGTGGGTTATTACTTACTCTTGTCGTAATAGTTAAAGGACCACAGCTTATATTTGGAGCATTTTCTTTTCTAAAAAGCTTTGTATATGGTTAAGCTTTACAACACTTTAACAAAAAAAAAGAGCCCTTTACACCGATCGATAAAGATCATATAAAAATGTACGTTTGTGGGCCAACAGTATATGATACAGCACATATAGGTAATGCACGTTCTATTGTTGTTTACGACGTATTATTTCGACTGCTTAAATTTTGTTATGGAAAAGTTACTTATGTGCGTAATATAACCGACATCGATGACAAGATAATCAATGCAGCAAATGAGAAAAATAGTAATATAGAAAGCATTAGCAAATATTACACTAAAACTTTTCATGAAGACATGGAAAGCATAAATTGTGCAGAACCAACATATGAACCAAAAGCAACGGAAAACATAGATAACATTATCAAGTTAATTGAGTCTTTGCTGCAAGCTGGTCATGCTTATGAATCCAATAAACATGTATATTTTAGTGTAGAATCTTACCCTGAATACGGCGTTTTATCAGGAAAAAAAATTGATGAATTAAACTACGGTAGTAGAGTTGAAGTTGGTGAAAATAAAAAACACCCAGGAGACTTCGTACTTTGGAAACCTGCAAACGAAACTGACTATAAACTTTCAAGTCACTGGAATAGTCCATGGGGAGAGGGAAGACCAGGGTGGCATATAGAATGTTCAGCAATGTCATATGCTTACCTTGGCAAAGATTTTGACATTCACGGTGGGGGTATAGACTTGCAATTTCCTCATCATGAGAATGAAATTGCACAGAGTAAATCTGCATTTGCTGAGTCAACGTTTGCAAAATATTGGGTACACAACGGGTTTCTTACGGTAAATGAAGAGAAAATGAGCAAATCCTTATTTAATATAGTCAAAGTAAGGGATTTGTTAGATAGTGGAATAAAGGGTGAAGTAATACGTTATGCGCTGCTTAAAACTCACTACAGAAAACCACTTGATTGGACAGAAAATGTTATCTCTGAGTCGCAAGAAACTTTAAACAAGTTTTATCGGTTATTACGTAGTACATGTATTGAGGAAAGTGATGCAGAAGTCTCTAAAGATTTTATAGAGGCTTTGAAAAACGATTTAAACATTCCTGAAGCTGTAGCCATATTGCATGAAATGGCTACAGAAATCAATAAGACAAGTAATGAATGTGAGAGGCTCAAATTAACTAAGAAGTTTGTTAAAAGCGCAAGGTTCATTGGTATTCTTGAGTCAAGTTATCAAGAGTGGTTTGCAAGTGGTGTGAGTCATCAAGAAATAGAAAGGTTGATAGACTTAAGAAAAGTAGCAAAACAAAATAAAGATTATGATACTGCAGACAAAATAAGAGAGCAATTGAAACAAATGGGGGTTACAATTTCTGACAACGAAGATGGTACAACAACTTGGTATGGAAAATTATCTCCTATTGTTTATAGATAGCCTAGTATCATCGCTTATCTTACCCATACATCAAGGTTTTGTACTTTACACTATGTTATGCTTTAGGTCAAACTACGATCAACTACTTATATTACTTTTTGGAGTATTAGGATCCAGTCTTGGTGGAATAGCTAACTGGTATTTAGGTAGAATAACAATTTTTATCAGAAGATCACATCACAAATTAGAGAATGAAGACAAAACACCAAAAATTGTAAGGCACCTACTGATTTGTGCAGTTGCATTGCTTTCGTGGGTACCAGCACTTGGAAGTGTGACTCAGATTTTATCCGGTTACTTCAAGTTAAACCTTTATATTCTTGTTCCCTTAATTATTTTATCTAACTTCCTCTGTTTGTTGTATCTAACGTTTACCATCTAACTAAACATCAATAAACAACTTTTCTTCTGGTCATATTGAGCTAAATTTCTTCTTCAAACTACCTTTTAAAATGCTTTTATTAGTTTTTGTCATAATACGATCAAATACTCCTAATAACCTCTTAAGTAAGCTTGGGGTTAGCGAAGAGATAGGATTAACAGATACGTTGTTGTTTTTATCATCACCATTTGCTTTGTAGTCTATTGAAATAATCCCCCTACTCTTCCCACCAGTCAGAAGTTTTCCGATTATAGGGATTTTCAACAAAGATTTGTTAATTGAGTATGCCGGTATTACTTGTCCTTCAACCTGGAATTTATAACCCTTAATATCGAGCGTACCACTAGTGCTAATGCCTAGTTCCGCTCCTTCAAGCCAAGATTCTTCAATTTCAACAGTGCCATCTTTATATGAAAAAGGTGCATTACACTTATAAAAATGTACACCTTCGTTCTTTATAGCATTTACAATACCAGGCAGTGAAGACATTGATAATAAAGTGGTAAGCAGTGGAGCATCTTTGATATAGAAATTGCTGATAGATAACATACCATAATGTTCTCCATTTTCTCTCTTAGAAGATAGATAAAGAGATAATTTGCCATTTTTAACTGATTTACCAATACCTAAAGAACGCAAAAGCATACCTGAATTATCCGAATATATTTCAAGCCCTATTTCACTATGTTCTACTAGTATATTACTGTTATCTTCTAAAAACTGTCCTGTGAATTGACTTCCACTACAATCACCTTTAGCACAAGTTACATTTAGCTTAGCATCTTTTATGATAATTCCTTCTTTCATAATTATATTATCAACATTCATAGTAACTTCTATTTTGTTATTTAATCGATTACTATCTTTGCCAAGTAAACCTAACACATCACTTAAGTTGATTTTCTCACCGTGAATAGTTATGGCATTTTTCTCCTTACCTGATTCAATTTCTATACTAAAATTATTATCAGGTAATTTAAAGTTGCTAGAATTTAAATATAGATTTCCATTTTCTACTCTTCCGCTAAATTTTATGTCTAGATCATTTCCTACAACGTCTAGTTTGTCTATTAGCAACTCACCTACTCCTTTTAGCCTTGTAGAAAATAAAACTTCATTGTGATCTTCAAAATGGTTTTTCCACCCTAAGTAGCTTGAACGCAACTCGAGCTCTGATAAATCTATATTACCATTAACGTACCCTGTTTTGTCTTGATACATTACTGACTCTATATTTGCATTGATATAACCATCACCGAAATTAAGTATTTGAGCAGGTAAATCTCCAGTCAAACTCCAGGCAAAATTTTCATTTTTATTGCTACTTTTGAGGTCAAATAGAAGCTGTGTATTATTCACCATACCACTACCATTTAAATCTATAAAGTCACTCCCAAAATCGAGCTTAATATCATACTTACCAAAACTTCCATTATACACCACCAAATTATCAATTTCAGAATGAAATTTGGCCGAAAAATCTACTTTTTTATCACTAGAGTTTAGATTAAAAATGCGAAAATTGAATACAGACTTTGCTATTCCACCTACTTTATCTCTTTCAAGTTTTACCACATCATCCAGCTTAAATCTTATAGGCTCATATAACCCATAAGCATCACTTACAGCCTGACCATTAATGGTAAGAACAGAATCTTCTTTATTGAGAGAGTTCATTTCAATATGACCACTATTGATAGTAAAATTCTGAAACTTAGCTCTATTTACAATAATTTTGAGATTGTTATCCTTGAGAGTTAACTCACCGTTCAACTTCTCCACTCGTTCAAAATCCTCATCAAATTGAACGCTGCCATTTTCTATATCAGCAACAATTACAATACCTGACAGATCATCATTTATTAAACTATCGATTTTACCGTTAAAACTTATAATTGTATTTATAATATTCCCATCAATATTATTACAATACCACTTTCTAAATTCATTGTTCACTAGACCATCTGGTACATAAGTACATAAATCTTTTGCAACAAGTTTACTAATATTAACTCTAAGCAAAGCATGATTTGTGCCAAAGTTCATTTTGCCAATCAAAGAAAGGTAAGTATCATTTAACTTAAAATGAAAGTTTTTTACGCTAATGATTTCATCACTATATGTCAAATTTACATTTACATTAGTCAAGGCTAAGTTTTTACCTGAGTGACTCTCTGTATTTAACACGTATATGTTTCCATCCATAACTTCATCCTTTCCATTAATTCTCATTGAGAAGTTCCCTTTGAACCCTATTTCTTTGTCCAAATTGTAACTTTTAACTAGTGTGGAAAACTCGTTAAATAGCCCCAACTTTAGGTTATAAAATGTTCCATACAAATTTAACAAATTATTGCGATTTTTTATCATAATAGATAAATCATCTAGAATCCCCTTTTTATCTTTTGTATGAACACGAATATCCAAAACATTAAAATTTTCCTCCTTTCCTACATATACTTTATCAATGAAGAATTCACCTTCCGTGCTTTTATTGACAGCAATGTTAGTAATTTCAATCCTTGAGTCTGCATTTAAGTAGAAAAAAATTTTTCTTATTGTCTTCAGCAGATTTTTTGTACTACTCATCTTATCTGTCATTACAGATGTTGTTATTCCTCTGGTCTCTTCCTTCTTGATATATATGTGTACATTACCAGCTAAAACCTGAGAGAACTTTTTGGAACTTAACTTAAAGTGTACGAAAAGCTCAGGAACTTCTATGGTAAAGTCAGGATTTGTTATTTTTAAATCTGTAATGACTAGCTTGCCATCTTTCTGCCAAATAACCGAGGTACTCTCCATGCTGACATCCGAATTGGTAAATATCTTTAATATTTTTTTCTTTATATAAAAATTAATATAACTAATATTGATTTCTAAAGGACCTTCCCCTTTAAAAGGGATAAAGAAGCAGAATATAAATAATAAAATTATAGAAAATGATAGAGCTATTTTTTTAAGCATCGATTATTGCTTTTCTTGCTAAGCTGTCGGCTTCTTCATTGTATTTATCACCATTATGCGCTTTCACCCACTTCCAGTTAATCTCATGTTGCAAAGCAACATCGTCTAATTCTTTCCATAATTCTATATTTTTTACTGACTTCTTATTACTTGTCTTCCAGCCGTTCATTTTCCACTTATTTATCCATTCTGTTATACCGTATTTAATATAGAGGCTATCCGTATACAAACTGATATTACAAGGAAATTTTAATACCTTCAGTCCATTGATCACTGCTGTTAACTCCATTTTATTATTTGTAGTATTTTCTTCTCTACCACAGATGTTCTTTCTATGATTTTGAAATAATATGATTGCTGCCCACCCTCCTGTCCCTGGGTTACCAGAGCATGCTCCATCTGTGTATATTGTCACTTCCTTTTTCTTCATCTTTAACTGTAGTGAATTAATAAAGTATATCGTTGCTTCTATAAAATCACAATTTTTATAGATATAGAGGCAATTTAAGCCGCACCTTTAAATTTTATTATGGAAACAAAAAAAAGTGCTACAACGAGCATTATTAGAAGAGAAAGTAAAAGATAGTTTTTATGTTCTTTCATGGTTAAAACAAATCAATAGAGCAGTAAATAACGCTGGCAAACAGAGAAAATAGATAAGAAATCGAATAAGAAAACATTTTTTTCTGCGAGCTATGACTCTTAAGCCTTATAACGGATGCAGCAAACCAAATAAAAACACACCCTTCAATAATTGCCATACTGAGGTAAAATAGAGCCTTTTTCAAAAATAGTGCTGGAAGTAAGCTAGTTAATACGAGTAACACGCTATAGATTAATATATATTTCCTCGTTTTTTCTGGACCATAAACGATATTGAACATTGGAATCGATGCTTTTGTATAATCTTCAGATCTATTTAAGGATAGAGCCCAAAAATGTGGTGGAGTCCACATAAAAATTATTAAAAATAGAATACAACTTTCCCAGCTTACAGAGTCAGTTACAACCGCCCAGCCAATCATTGGAGGAAAAGCACCTGCTGCACCACCAATAACAATATTCTGCGGAGTACGCCTTTTGAGCCAAATTGTATACACAAAAACATAAAATAATATGCTAATTGCAAGCAAAGCAGCAGAAACATAGTTCACTGCTATTGCCATGATAAATACTGACAATATTCCAAGAGTTATGCCAAATTCAAGCGCGCTTTCTGCAGAAACTCTACCTGAAGGTATAGGGCGGTTTTTTGTTCTCTCCATAAGCAAGTCTATATCTCTGTCATACCACATATTTATTGCACCTGCAGATCCTGAACCAAGAGCAATGCACATAAGAGATATTAGTGCAAGGAAAGGATGAATGCTACCTGGTGCAGCAACCATTCCAGCAATTGCAGTAAACACTACAAGGTACATTATCCTTGGCTTCAGCAAATGCCAAAAATCCAGTATTGTTGATTCAACATTTAGCAAAACACTTGTGTACATTCTATTTTATCACTGGTGGTTTTTCAAAAGTATGAAAAGGCGGTGGTGAAGATACCGTCCATTCTAAAGTGTCACCTTCCCAAGGATTATCTCCAGTTTTTTTGCCCCACTTAAAGAGATGTATAACTATAAATACAAAAAACATAACTGAAAGAAAGGACATATATGAGCCAATTGAGGATATATAATTCCAAGGGATAAACGCGTCGGGATAATCAGGTATACGCCTTGGCATACCTGCTAATCCCAGGAAATGCTGGGGTAAGAAAGTGACATTGGTGCTAATAAAAGTGAGCCAAAAGTGTATCTTTCCTAAACACTCGTTATATTGCTTACCTGACATTTTGCCTATCCAATAATAAAAACCGGCGAAAGCTCCAAATAATGCAGCAAGCGACATGACATAGTGAAAGTGAGCAACGACATAATAGGTATCGTGCAAAAGCTTATCTATTCCACCGTGAGAAAGAATTATTCCGGTTATACCACCTCCAACAAACATGAAAATAAAACCTAATGCAAACAGCATTGGTGTCTTCAATTCAATCGCTCCACCCCACATAGTTGCAATCCAACTAAAGACTTTTACACCAGTTATAACACCAATGAAAATTGTGCTAGTGCTAAAAAATATAGCAGCATCCTCGCTAAGCCCAACAGTAAACATATGGTGAGCCCAAACCATGAAGCCAAACGTTGCTATTCCTAGCATGGCATAAACCATTCCCATATAACCAAATACTGGCCTATGAGAAAAAGTTGACACAATCTGACTGATGATACCAAATGCAGGAAAAATAATTATGTAAACTTCTGGATGACCAAAAAACCAAAACAGATGTTGAAATAACACAGGATCACCACCACCAGCAGGATCAAAAAAGGAGGTACCTATATTACGATCAGTGAGCAGCATAGTTATAGCACCAGCAAGTACCGGTAAGGCAACAATTAACATAAATGACGTGAGTAAAATAGACCAAACAAATAGTGGTATCTTAGTTAGTGACATACCTTTTGCACGCATATTGAATATGGTAACTATAAAGTTGATCGCCCCAACAATTGATGACATACCAGCAATATGAAGTGCAAGTATAGCAAGATCAACTCCTGCACTTGGGTGGGACATAATTTGCGACAAAGGTGGGTATAAAGTCCATCCTGTTCCAGGACCTTCGCCAGCAAATACCGAGAGGATAAGCAAAATAAAAGATGAAACTAACAACCAAAAACTTAAATTATTCATACGAGGAAATGCCATATCTGGTGCACCAATCATGAGAGGTACGAACCAATTACCAAATCCTCCCATTAAGGCTGGCATTATCATAAAAAACACCATTATTACCGCATGCCCTGTAATCATTACGTTATATAGCTGGTAATTATTGTTAAGTATATTAATGTGCATTAGCTGAGTACGAATAATTACCGATAATAATCCACCAATAATTCCAGCTAATATGGAAAAAATAATGTATAGTGTCCCTATATCTTTGTGATTAGTAGAAAACAGCCAACGTCTTATACCTTTTGGTACATCACTCATATCTATACTCCAAACTTAACTTACTAATTTTTTATCTTCAATCCACTTATTAAAATCTTCTTTACTCACTGCTTCAACAACAATTGGCATAAATCCATGACCTTGACCACATAGTTCATAACATTGCCCATAATAAATACCGGGCTTTGTAACGTTAAACCATGCTTCACTCAGCCTACCTGGTATTGCATCAATTTTTATACCAAAAGCCGGTATTCCCCAGCTATGTATTACATCTCCTGCTGTCACTTGTAAACGAATATTAGTATTGATAGGTAAAATAACGTTATTATCAACAGAGAATAGTTTTAAATCTCTTTCGGTAAAGTCTTCTTTTCCTTTTATATAGCTGTCAAATGAAATACCTTGATATTCTGGGTACTGGTAACTCCAATACCATTGATGACCAATAACTTTTAGTGTTATGTCAGCTTTTGGCACTTTCTCCTGTAGTTTAATTAATTCAGCATTTTTAAAAGCCAATACCCCAACAATAATCGTTGGTATAACAAACCAGATAATTTCTACAAAGATATTATGAGTTATTTTACTGACATTTTTCACTTTGCCCTTACGAAAGCGAAATACTACATAAGCAAGCAGGGCCCATACAAAAAGCATAATTGCAATCATTACACTCATCACAAACGAATGTGACTTAACTACAGCCTCCATTATCTCAGTTGCAGGCGCAGGAAATCCAAATTGCCAAGAAGTAGGAGCAGAAGCAATTGATATGTTTGAGTAAAACATTATCAATAATGCAAATAACTTCACCATATTTTTTGCTGTAAAACTAACTGTATAATAATATATATACACTTACTATGCAAACAGAGATTATAGAATGTACACAAGTGTTTTGCTAAATATTGAATCAAAAGTAAATGATGATTAATGTTTTTTTAGCATTTAATAAATATACTAATACGATACTAACTTGAGGAAAAAGCATTTACATGAATCTATTTTAAGTTAAAATATTATAATATTTTAAGTTAAGTATTTACTTTAAGGAAGTTCTATAATAAGTTTAATAGTGTCTGTTATTGCTAATAACCCTCTAGCCTCACACCTAAAAGCAGTAACAGACACTATTAAACTTTAGGTAAGTTTGCCTATTTATAATTCATTAAGGTAAAAATCTTACTAATTCCTTTAATTCTATTATACAGCTGAGTTTACTAATTAACCTTTAATGTTTACGTTAGCATTTGCATCTTAAATCAAAGATTTACATATTATAGAAAATAATTATAAAATAATACACTACTTGTGTGTAAATTTTTTTGCATATCAAACTCTGTAAACAAATTTTTTAGAAAAGCAAAATAAATTATCTCTCTATGAAAGATCTATCGAATGTTGCAATTATAGGTGTAAACAAGAACGATAAAAGAGTGCGGGATTGAGTAACTATATATACTTCTGCTGGCATACCAGGATATAGGTATACGTTTTTAAATTGAGCAAGTTCTGATTTTGGTATCACCACTCGCACTGAATAATAACGCCCCATCCTTGGATCATCAAGAGCATCAGGGGAAATATGGTTTACTATACCGTTAATTAAACTTAAGCGACGTGCACTATAAGCGCTCAGCCTTACTTTAACTTTTAGCCCTTCTAGTCCGTCGATAGAGACTATATTGCTATCTTTCTTTTTTGCTGACAGTATCTCTTCTATGTTTCTGGTTAGAACTTTAGCATCTATTATTAGATCATCATCTGATGGTACTATACTCATGATTGGAACTCCAGATTGTATAACACCACCTTCAGTGTGGTATCTTATATCTGTAACTATACCATCTTGAGGTGATTTAATTATTGTACGTGCTAACGAATCTTCAGCAACCATCAGCCTCTCTTTTAAGTCTGCAATAGATGTATTGACTTCCTTAAGCTCAGCATTTGCTCTTTCTTGAGCATCATTCTTCACATTTATAATCTCTAACTCATTTTCTCCAATCTTTTGCTGTACTTGAGATATTGCAGAACGGTAATGTCCAACTCTACCCTCAATTTCAGCAAACTGTTTTTCTAAAGCTAAAATGTGTGGTTTGCTTATATGGCCCCTATCAAGTAATTGTCTTTTTGTTTCTAACTCCTCAGTTATCAAGTCATATTGCTTATGGGCTGCATTTAGTTGAAAATTTAGCCCTGCTAATTCATCATTTAACTGCTTTATACGTTGTTGCAGTATGTCAGTTTTTCCTAATATACTCTTTCTCTGAGAGTTGAACAACTTTACCTGATTCTTTATCGCTTTATTTACAAGTTCATCGTTAGATAATCTTTTAACCTCATCAGAAAATTCTAGCGTATCTAAGTCTCCCCTAATTGCAATAAGTCTTGCTTCAGTTGCCAAAAGTGATAAGAGTTTTTCTTTAATTATACTCAAATTTGCCTTTTCGTTAACATCACTTAATAAAACTAAAGGCTCATCTTTTTTAACTGTTTGACCTTCTTTTACTAAAATTTTGCTTATTATTCCCCCACCCAAGTGTTGCACTATTTTTCTATTTGAAGAGACAATAACTTCTCCACTTGCATGCACTGCTCCGTCAATTGGAGCTATAGCCGACCAAATACCACCTATTCCAAAAAAGATGAATATCACCACTAAACCAAAAAATAGTGGTCCCCATGTGACTTTTAGGACTTCATTTGCGTTATTACTCTCACGTTTAAAAATAAAATTTATCATCGCATCAATCCATGCGAACGTCTTATCCAAAAATTGATATTTCTTCTTTCTATTTCCTGCCCTTTGCATATCTATATCATCACTACCAATCAGGCCTGTCAAAGAAAGTCTAGCACTAAGCTTTTTTAACTTACTCATTATAATACTACTGCGAATTCTTGTTAATCAGGATAACACACAAAAACAAAGAATCTATATCTTAAGTACTCTACTTAGACTATGGAACATCAGAATAAACTATTTAGTAACAATTCTTATACTCTATTGAATGGTTCAGCATTAGGCTAGAAAATCAAAAAGGTTTTACAATAACCATAATAACTATAATTATTATTAACACTGTTACTGCTTCGTTTAAAACACGAAAATAAACGTGAGTTTTCTTATTCAAGCCCATTACAAAATTTTTCCTATGCTTTGCAAGTAGGACATGAATAGCAAACATTAAGAATAATGCTAGCGCTTTTACATGAAACCACCCTTCGTGATATGGTTCCCTAATAATCATTAGCATAATTCCAAAACTAAGGGAGAAAAGCATTGCAGGGTTTATGATATATCTAAGGAGTCTCTTCTCCATTATTTGAAGTAAGCTGTCATTTTCTGACCCTGGTTTTACAGATGCATGGTAAACATAAAGCCTTGGCAAATAGAGCATACCTGCCACCCACATAATTACAGAGATAACGTGAAAAGCTTCAAGCCAGTGATAGTAGTCCATATAGATAGTATTATAAAATGTTAAAAATTTCTGGTATGATCTCAATTTAATAAAAGAAAGTCAATATGAAAGCAGAAAATTTCACTAAAGAACAGGTGATTGGATTCTACAGAAAAATGCTTCTCATACGCAGATTTGAGGAAAAAGCAGGACAATTATACGGAATGGGATTAATAGGCGGATTCTGTCACTTATCAATAGGGCAAGAAGCAGTTGCAGTTGGGACTCAAGCTGCATCAAAATCTGGTGATGCTTTTATCACAAGCTATAGAGACCATGGCTTAATGCTTGCATGTAATTCTGATCCGAATGTTGTGATGGCAGAACTAACCGGCAAAGAAACAGGGTGTTCAAAAGGCAAAGGTGGCTCCATGCACATATTTGATGTTGAAAAAAATTTCTTTGGTGGACATGGAATAGTAGGTGCACAAGTCCCAATTGGCACAGGAATAGCATTTGCTAATAAATACAAGAAAAAAGATAACGTTGTATTCACATATTTTGGTGACGGTGCTGCAAATCAAGGACAAGTATATGAATCATTTAATATGGCATCTTTGTGGAAGTTACCTGTGGTTTATATCATAGAAAATAACGAATACGCAATGGGAACTTCTGTACAAAGATCAACTTTAGTAACTGAACTATATAAAAGAGGAGAGAGTTTTGGTATTCCTGGAAAACAAGTTGATGGAATGGATTTTTTCTCTGTCTATGAGTTAACAAGTGAAATAGCTGAGCACGTACGTGGGGGAAAAGGACCTCTCTTGCTTGAAATGAAGACATATCGATATCGTGGACATTCAATGTCAGATCCTGCTACTTATCGCTCAAAAGAAGAAGTTGAAGATATGAAGCAAAATCATGATCCTATAAGCACCCTAAAGCAGTATATAACAGACAATAAAATCGCTTCTGATGAAGAATGCAAAGCTATTGATAAGGAAATACGAGATTTAGTAAAAAAGTCAGAAGATTTTGCTAAAAATAGTAAAGAGCCAGGCATTGATGAACTATATACTGATGTTTATAAATTTGTTAGCTAATCAGTTGCCATCAAAATTATGTTTTGGCCTACTATAGATATTTTTTGGCAGCACTTAACTTTATTATATAACAGCCTAGTCAATAGAAACTGTAGTAACTCTTATATTATTGATATACACCGCTCTTGGATCATAGGTTAAATGAGTTTTATTTGACTTTTTGTGCTAGTTTGCAGAATATAAAGTTATTAATTGAATAAAATACATGACAAAAGAAAACTGGGAGACAGTAATTGGACTTGAGGTACACGCTCAGGTTTCTTCTAAGACAAAGCTATTTTCTAGTTCACTAACGGAATTTGGCATTGAGCACAATACTCAAGTTTCTCTAGTTGATGCAGCAATGCCAGGTACATTGCCAATATTAAATTATTTCTGCATAGAGCAAGCAATATGTACCGGTCTTGCACTTTCTGCAGAAATTAATAAGTGCTCTTACTTTGATCGTAAAAATTATTTTTATCCCGATTTACCACAAGGTTACCAAATAACCCAGTTCTTTGAGCCAATAGTTAAAAATGGTAAAGTGTTTATCAATAATAATGAAAAAGAAATAAGAATCGCAAGAATTCACTTAGAGCAAGATGCAGGAAAGAGTATTCATGAAGAAAGCAAAACTTACGTAGATTTAAATCGTGCAGGTGTTGCTTTAATGGAAATTGTTTCAGAGCCAGATCTTCGTTCATCTGCAGAAGCTGCAGAATTCATGAAAAAATTGAGGCAGATTTTGCGTTACATCGGTTCATGTGATGGTGATATGGAAAAGGGGTCACTTCGCTGTGATGCAAATGTTTCTGTTCGCCCAAAGGGTAGTAGCACATTTGGCACTCGTTGTGAAATAAAAAACTTAAATTCAATACGTTATATTGTACAAGCTATAGATTATGAAGCACAAAGGCAGATCAAAATTTTGGAAAGCGGAGGAGAAATAAGTCAAGATACCTTATTGTTTGATGTCACTTTAGGAAAAACAAAAGTGATGAGAAGCAAAGAAGATTCAAGTGACTATAGATATTTCCCTGAACCTGATTTGCTACCTGTTGAAATAAGCCAAGACAAAATTGATTCTATTAAATCATCTTTACCCGAGTTGCCAGATCAAAAAAAACTTCGATACATAGAGGAATTAGGTATCAATGAATATGATGCAGACGTTATCACTTCTGATAAAGAAATTGCCGATTATTTTGAAAAATTAGCAAAAAAGCATGATTCAAAGATTGCAGTTACCTGGTTAACCGTCGAGCTTTTCGGTCGTTTAAATAAAACAAATATTGATATTGTTAGCTCTCCAATTAAAGCAGATGCTTTATCCGAACTCCTCGACTTTATCGTCGATGGAACGATCTCTGCTAAACTTGGTAAACAAGTTTTTGATATTATGTTTGAAACTGGAAAGCCTGCATCCCTTATTATAGAAGAGCAGAATCTCAAGCAAATAACTGACACATGTCAAATCTCAGAGGTAATAGATAAAATCATCAATGACAACCAAGATAAAGTTCAAGAATATAAGGGTGGTAAAACAAGATTGTATGGGTTCTTTGTTGGTGAAGTCATGAAATCCACCAAAGGAAAAGCCAGCCCTGATGTCGTAAACTTGGTTTTGAGTGAAAAATTAAAATTGAGTGCCTAGGTGTACGGTCCCAGATCTTTTGCTATTTGCTTGACTTGTTTCTTTACATAGCTTCTAATTTAAATTCTGCTGTCTATTCTCTTTCATTCATAACCTTTTGCAAAACGTTTTTGCTTTCTTCTCTGCTGGTCACTATTGCTTATATAAAGCAAGTATAGCTCTTTTCATAATAGTCCGAAAAGCTTATAGAAAAGCGGAATCAACAGCATGACGAAAAGATGTGAATAGAGGGATGTTTTTCCTAGCTCTGTTTTTTATAGCAAACCAATGATGCTCAATTTTGTTAAAATCGGGAGAATAAGGCGGTAGATATAAAATTTCTGCGCCAACTCCTTTAGCAAATCTTATTAGACTTATGAAAAGTAGCATTATCAAGGATAACAGTTTGTCCAGGTTTCAAAATCGGTGTCAGAAACTGCTCAAACCATTTATTAAAGATATCCATATTACAGTGGCCTTCAAATGTTAACGGAACAACTATTTTTCTGCCGTTTAAGGCTGCAATCATACTGATTCGTTGAATTTTTTTACCAGATTTTAGAGCATAAAACCTCTGTCCCTTCTGGCAATATCCATAACTCGGTGTTATCAATGCCAGACTCATCTATATAAACTAAGTTTTGAGGTTCTTTTGTTGCTATAATTTTCAAAAATTCAGCGCGTTTTTCTTCGTTTCTTTCTTTGTATCCATATGTCTTTTTTTGCGTGTGAGTCCAATTTTTTTAAGAGCTCGATGGATCGTTGGGATACTAACATTGCTCCAAAGCTTAGCCATTTCCGATACCACCATATTTTTTAGCAAATTCAGTAAATTTATTCCAGTCAGTAATTTTGTGATTATAACCTCCATTTCCAAGTTTTTTTGACTGAAAATCTCCTGTTTCTTTTCTTCTTTGCTGCCACTCCCATAACGTAGTTCTTCCAATTTTAAATCTTGCTGCCACCGTTTCCCTGCTTTCTCCTTCTTCTAGTGCTTCCATTGCTTTTTTTATAACTATATGCTGCTGGCATCCTTACCTTCACTACTATAAAACCTTATTTTACCTCGTTTGGACTATTATGAAAAGAGCTATACAGTACTGAATGATGTTGCAAGCACTCAGTTCGGCAATATTATCGATTTAAGACGAAGTTAAGATTTCGATTTTTTATTCAAACTCTTCTGAAAGTTTTTATACATATTGAAGACATCTTGATAATTTAGGTGAGTGTAAACTTGAGTAGTTTCAAGGCTTGAGTGGCCAAGCAGCTGTTGTATTGATCTTATGTCAATATCTTCCTGAAGCAAATGAGTAGCAAAACTATGGCGAAATGCATGTGGAGATAAAATTTCTGGTAAGTTTAAAAATCTTCTTATTTTTTGCAAACGATTAGCAACATAAGTTCTTCCCAATTTTTTTCCTCTTACCCCCACAAAAAGATGTCCCGCTTCGTCAAAGTGGGGACAAGCTTTTATATATTTTTGTATACACTTTTTTACTACTGGAAGAATAAATACCTGCCTTTGTTTATCTCCCTTACCTGTTACTATTAAACTTTCATTGCTAATATCACTAACCTTAAGATTCAGTGCTTCAGTGATTCTTAAGCCCGTACCATATAGCAGAACGACAATTGCAATTTCTCTTTTTACCACCCAAGGCTCGCCTAGATCAGGCAATTTCATTTCTTTCAATAGAGTTTCTATGTTAGATATTGAAAGTGCTTTAGGTAGAGTTCTTCTCTGAATTGGCCTTGATAAAGAAAATACCGCTTCATTATTTATTTCATAATTGTTTTTTATATATTTGAAAAAATTTCTGATTACTGACAATGCGCGAGTGTTAGATCTCGCATTTACACCTCTTGCATAACGAGAGGTAAACCAACTTCTCAGTTCAGGTATGCTTAATTTTTCTAAAGAGCCAACATTTACTTCTTCACCAATGTGAGTATTTAGGAAACTTATAAGATCTTTGAGGTCCCTCATGTATGACTCCAAAGTGTTTGGTGAGTAAGACCTGTTGTACTTTAGCCAATCATACCATTTTTCAATGATTGAACCGAGGTCCACAGTTACTTTTTAAAGAAAGCATCGATGCACGCATCCCTAAAGGCTTCATTTATATCAGGATGAGAGTGACAAATTCTGTATATATCCTCTGCTGCTGCACCATATGCCATTGCAACCGCTGCTTCATTGATTAGCGTATCAGCGTATGCTCCTATGATATGTACACCGAGTATTGTATCTGCTTTGCTACAAGTCAGAACTTTCACGAATCCCTCAGCATCGTCAGTGACTTTTGCTCTACCGTTTGCAGCAAATTGACATTTACCAACTTTATACTTTCGACCAGCACTTTTTAGTTCTTCTTCAGTTTTACCGATTGAAGAAACTGCAGGGTGGGTGTAAATGACTGACGGTATGATTTCATAATCAACGTGAGGCAATTGCCTTGCTAGTATCTCTGCAACTGCCACCCCTTCTTCCTCAGCTTTGTGAGCAAGCATTGCTCCACCAATCACATCACCAATAGCAAATATTCCTTTTACGTTGGTTTCATAACTATTGTTGACTTTAATAAAGCCACGACTGTCTTTTTCTATTTTTTCAAGACCCTCAGAGCATGGTTTGCGTCCTGCTGCCACCAATACCTTATCCGCCTCTATAGTATTTGTTTGATTATCTTTTACAGAGCAAACTTTCACACTCAAAGAGTTACTACTTTGTTTTATTCCCTCAACTTTAGTGCTAAGTAAAAATTTTATTCCTTGTTTTTGTAGACTAGAAAGTAGAGACTTACTTAATTCTCCATCCATTGCTGCAGCGATTCTGTCAAAAAATTCTACTACAGTGACTTCAGACCCTAGCCTCCTCCATACAGAAGACATTTCAAGCCCTATTGCCCCGGCTCCGATTACGACAAGTTTTTTTGGTACTTCAGTTAAAGACAATGCACCAGTTGATGAAATAATACTTTTCTCATCGATATTAATTCCTGGCAAAGAAATAACGTCAGAACCGGTTGCAATTACTATATTTTTTGTCTTCAGCACCTTACCTTCAACTGAAACTTCAAGGTTGCCTTGATCAAAAGAAGTAATTTTTCCAAGTCCATTGATCTTAGTAATTTTGTAAAGGTTAAACAGATATTCTATGCCTTTTCCAAGTTCCTGAACTCTAGCGTCTTTATAGCCTATCATTTCTCTCAAATCGAGACTTACATCCTTAACTTTTATGCCAAGTTTTGATAGATTATTTTTCGCGCTAGCATACTGATAAGAGGAATGGAGTAATGCTTTTGATGGTATACACCCAACTCGCAAACACGTGCCACCAAAAATGCTATTTTTGTCTATACAAGCAACTTTGAGTCCAAGTTTTGCAGCAGCAATAGCGCATTTGTAACCACCTGGACCACCACCTATAATAATCAAATCATAATCAGTCATAAAAAACAAACCTATTTTCTAAAGAATAAACACCATTTCCTTCAGTCGTTATATACATCTTACCATGGGTAAATACTGGAGCATGAAACACATTACCGGGTATTTTAATTACCCTTCCTGTACTTTCAGATCCAGGAAAAGCAAATATTGAACCTTTATTACTTGTTACCCAAAGCGTATGGGCATACATAATTGGAACAAACAATTGCACATTCTCTATAAAATCAGATGTCCAAACTGTTTTTCCACTTTGTATGTCGATGCCAATTACCTTATTATCTTTAGTCACCATGAAAATTCTTCCGCCTTCTTTTTGTTTCTCTGCATGAATAAGAGGGCTATAATATGACTCAATGTTTGATATACTTTTTACTTGTAGTGGCCTTGACCATAAAATATTTCCTGAGTTTACGTCAATGCTATAAATATAAGAGTTGCTCATAGCTATTAAGATATTATCGTGTACTCTAGGTGTAGTAGTTACATCTGTAAGCTGTGTGTCTAAAAGATTTGTAGCTAATTTTTGGCTCCATAGTTTTTTACCTTCTTCATTAAAAGCTATTAACTCGCCATTTGAAAATGGTGCCATTATTTTATCATTAGAGACTGCTGGTGAGATGGAATATAAACCTCGAACCTCATTTATACCATTTTGATAAGCCCAAATGGGGCTGCCATCTTTTATATCAAATACATGTAGATAGTTATCAATAGTCAATACTACCAACTTATTGTTTATTACTATTGCTTTCCCTCTTGCCGGAGCTCTTAATTCTTTTTCCCATTGAATCTCCCCTGTTTTCGCATCTATTGTGTGTAGAATGTTATCCACTACAAAGAAAACATTTTCTTTGTAGCTCGATAAACTCATATTACCAATTTTTTTCCTACTTGAGAGGTATAATTTCCAATTTATAACTCTTGGGTTATCGATATCAAAGGAATATAAGGTACCGTGCTTGTCTGGTAAAATAACGCTATTTTCTGTAAGTATTGGAGCTACATATCCTTGAGATAATTTTTTATCTACTAAACTTATTCGTTCGCTTGCCATTGTATAGTTACTATACAATAACATTATCATGACAATTATTATTTTCATTATTTAGTGAAAACAAGATTCATTAATATACATACTAGAAACGTAAATCACAACGAAAATGTTCTTAATTGTGGATCAAAAGCATTAACGTAATGTCATGCCATTATGTAAAGATTCTCTTACTGTAATAATTTTTATCAAGTATTGATTAAAACACATTTCGATAGCCCAGACTAACGCTGTCAGTAATATTACCATAATATGAAATGGAAATGGACGCAGCATTTTCACGATGAAAGATATTGTTGTAATGTCATTCATTTAAACTATGCATATCAATTTGAAAAATGTACATTGTCTTATGCTATAGTACCTAAAAGTAAATGCTCAACATACAAAATAACGCTTCACTTTGCAGGCAATGGATATTCTTGGCAGTACTTGCTCTTGCTTGTTCTGGACTGCTGTCAATAATTGTTATTTTTCTACGATTGCCTTTTATTTCTTCTCTCATTCCTTCTGCACAATATATCTTTGATAATGCACTGGTGATACACGTAAATTTGTCAATTTTGGTATGGATGTGCTCTATAATATCTCTGCTCTTCATCATAAACTTAAAAAACACCAATCATTGGTTTAACTTCTCATGGATTCTCTCAATCCTTTCCATGCTGCTAATGTTTATATCTGCATTTGTTCCAAATACTGAAGTTATCAAAAGTAACTATATACCTGTATTACAAAACAAATTATTTTTACTTGGACTCAGTCTTTTCATTACCAGCATATTGATAAATACAGCTCTAGCCTACATATCAAATAAACAAGACTCATATCTTTCAATCGGACAAATTGGCCTGGTCATTATACTTGTGTCATCATTTCTTTGTGTTGTTTTAGCACATAAAAATATGCCTCCAGGTCTATATCACTCAGACAAGAATTTATTTTATGAATATCTCTTTTGGGGAGGCGGACATTTACTGCAGTTTGCCTTTGCTCAAGCAATGTTTTTAGTTTATTTGATCATACTGAATGCTCGCTATATTAGTCTAAATAAAATTACCATTTTACCACTATTTATAAACACAGTTTTGACCGTAGGTGCGCCGTTTATATACTTTATTTATTCGGCGGATAGTGCTGAATTAATACAGTTTTTTACCTGGCATATGAGAATTGCTGGAGCAGTTCTGCCGTGCTTTTTAACAATATTAGTGTCTTGCAACATAAAAACTCTGCTCAATGATAAGGGCAATTATCTTCTCCACTCGTTTGTATTGTTCATTTATGGAGGTGTGCTTGGAGTGCTAACTATTGAAGGAAATGTCACTATCCCTGCGCATTATCACGGTTCTGTGGTTGGTATTACTATAGCTTTTATGAATTTTGTCTACTGGCTGTTACCAAAATTGGGCTGTAAAGAAATAAAAAGCTCCATAGTAAGATTACAGATTTATGCATATAGCTTGGGACATTTTCTCCACATTACTGGACTTGTTTGGCTTGGTGGATATGGTGCATTAAGAAAAGTTGCAGATCTGCCAAGTATTTCATCAATGTTGGCACGTGCTTGTTTTATTACGGGTGGAGCTATATCAGTTATTGGTGGAATGTTATTCGTAATAATTGTGATTTTACATCTTCTTAAAGGCAAGGCTCGTACCAACTAACCCACAGAAACAAAACTAAAAATTTTAGTGTAAAATTACTATATTTACTTTGTACTATGGCTCAAACAACCTGCTTCAAATTTGGAAAGGCAATGAAATGAAAAAAACTATATCAAGCTAGACTGAATTCTTATTTGCTACTCCTTGTGGTTCTTGTGTTCCATTTACTTGAGAGCTAGGTTTCATTATTAAACCACCAGCTAAGAATGCAGATAATGTTGCTATAACAACGATTAACCACATGTCCAATTTAGTTGTATGTTCAAGTGTAATATACACTACTAACCCAACAGCAAGACCAGTACTAGCAGTAGCGATATATGTTGCTTTTTCTTTTAGTTGTTTATTTGCTTCATTTTTGACTTCTAATATTTTCTTTTCTTGCTGTAAATGCTGGATTTGAGTATTTAGTTTATTTTTTTCAGCTTTTAATTCTATATTTTCGTTCTGAGCTGTCTTCCTTGCATATTCTAAGAATCTATTTAACCCTTTAGCTCTATCCTTTTTAGTTTGTAAGTCTTTATTTTCCGCCTCTAGCTGCTCAAGTTTATTTATTTTTTGTTTCATTTCACTTTTCATTTCATTTTTTAATTCATTTCTTATTTTATCTTTCAATGTAGCTATTGCATCTTCTGAGCTTTTTTTAACTTCTAGTTCCAACACGTCCTCAAGCAATTCTGCTAGTTTTATTTTTTCGTTGGAGGGCAGATAGTATGGATCATATAGAGCATTAACAAGATCTTGTAAATCAGAAAATTTAAAATCAGGCATAATAAACCTCAATACTAAAAATTTATCGTGTAATACATAAAAAACTAAAATCAAGAAATTTTGTATTATAAACTCAACAACCATCACCTACAAGGTGAAGGGTTAAATTTTAATCAATTTGAAATTGATCATTGTCATGAAGTGGCTCGCCTTCCTGGATAGATATGTACTCTTGTATAACCTCGTCTGTCAGAACTTACGGCTCAATATCCACGTGCCCAAAGGTGCCTGCCCCAAAATTGCTTACTTAGACTTGCAAAATCTTGCATCAGCAACCTTGAACTTGTTCCTTTCAAAAGTTGTACAATTTTACTAACACTTTGCTGTGGTTTATATGATATAAACATATGAATATGATCTACTGCAACTTTGCCTGAGATAATTTGGATCTCATTTTCCATAGTAACCTGCCTTAGCAGCTCCCTAACTCTAACAGCAATTTGGCCTATTAGCACCCTTTTGCGATATTTGGGAATCCATACCAAGTGTACTCTCATATCGTACTTAGAGTGTGCATTATACCCATAACGTCGCATACGCGACTATTGTAACTTGCCCTTCGCCTCAAGGCGGGACAATCCCCGAAGGGGGACACTAAAATGTCAGACATTAAAATTGCTGTATTTGCTCAATTGTGCTAACTTAAAGCTTAAAACTGAAAAATATTTATGTTAGAAGAAAAATACAGCTTTAGAGAAATTGAAAATAAATACAACATATTATGGGAAGGAAGTAAAGTTTATAAATGGAATGGTGAAGAGAATAACACTTTTACTATAGACACTCCTCCACCAACGATATCAGGAAAGTTGCACATCGGCCATATATTTAGCTATTGCCATACGGATTTTATTGCAAGGTTCCAACGTATGCTGGGGAAAGATGTGTTTTATC
Source organism: Wolbachia endosymbiont of Nasonia vitripennis (assembly GCF_048054115.1). NCBI lineage: Bacteria > Pseudomonadati > Pseudomonadota > Alphaproteobacteria > Rickettsiales > Anaplasmataceae > Wolbachia > Wolbachia endosymbiont of Nasonia vitripennis. The sequence goes on from NZ_JAFEVF010000003.1 coordinate 50,209, forward strand.
CAATTGGTTTTGATGATAATGGCCTTCCGACTGAAAGGTTAGTTGAGCAAACCTATAAAGTTAGTGCAAAAGAAGTTGGCAGAGAAAAATTTATAGAGATGTGCCATGAAGTTATTGAGAAGTCAAAGCAAGAATTCAAGGAGTTATTTAAATCGGTCGGCATTAGTTATGATTGGAGTTTGGAATATCACACGATCAGCAAGGAAGCTGTGGCACTTTCTCAAACGTCGTTTGTTGATCTATATAACAAAGGGTATATATATAGGAAAATGCAACCTATTCTTTGGGACCCAGTTGATAAAACCGCAATTGCGCAAGCGGAAATAGAGGATAAAGTCTTTGAGTCATCTTTGAACACGATAGTTTTTTTCACTGAAAAAAATGAGCAGATTCATATTGCAACTACGCGACCTGAGTTACTTCCTGCATGTGTTGCAGTTTTTTGTCATCCAGAAGATGCACGATATGCCCATCTGATTGGAAAAATAGCCGTAGTGCCAATTACAGAGGCAAAAGTTCCAATAATAGCTGATGATAAGGTCAAAATAGATAAAGGCACTGGGCTTGTTATGTGCTGTACATTCGGTGATGAGCTCGACATATATTGGCAGCAAAAGCATAATCTGCCGGTGACAATTATAATTGATCAGGATGGAAGGATAAACCTGCATGCAGTGTGTGATCAAAAATGGATCCCAGTGTCACGCACTGGGATGACAGGGGAGAAAGATGCCCAGTATCAAGCTACTCAGGTGACAGAGGAGACACATGCCGGTGTCATCCGAGTAGCTGACACTGGGATCCATGGACTAAAAGTTAAAGAAGCAAGAAAGAGGATCATTGAAATCCTCAGTGGAAAAGGACTTTTAATAGAAAGTACTAGCATTTCTCATTCTGTTAAATGTGCTGAAAGATCTGGTGCGCCGCTTGAAATATTACCTACTTATCAATGGTTTGTCAAGACTTTAGAGCAAAAAACTCAAGTATTAGATAAAGTGAGTGAATGTAGTTGGCATCCAGAATCTATGCGTAAACGTATGGAGGTGTGGATAGAAGGGCTAAGTTGGGATTGGTGCATCTCAAGACAGCGTTATTTTGGTGTACCATTTCCAGTTTGGTATTCAAAACGTAAGGGAGAAGAAGGCAAAATCATTCTAGCTGAAGTAAAGGATTTACCTGTAGATCCATTAAAAGGTTTGCCGAAAGGCTATAGCAGAGAAGAAGTTACTCCAGATCAAGATGTGATGGATACTTGGGCAACAAGTGCGATCACTCCTCAACTAAGTGCACTGGCAGTAAACAGTGAGCTCGGTTTACCAAGCCATCGGTATAATAAGATATTTCCTGCAGATCTGCGCAGCCAAAGCCATGAGATAATAAGAACTTGGGCTTTTTATACGATTTTGAAGGCACATTATCATGCAGATTCACTGCCGTGGAAAAATATCATGATTAGTGGTTGGTGTTTGGCTGATGATAAAAAAAAGATGAGTAAATCAAAAGGTAATATCATCACTCCTCATGTAATGCTTGAAACCTATGGAGCTGACGTAGTACGCTATTGGGCAGCAAACTCAAGACTTGGAGTTGACACAGTCTACTCTGAAAATATCTTCAAAATTGGCAAACGACTTGTTACGAAACTTTGGAATGCTAGCAAATTTGTTTCCATGTTTATGGAAAAACATCAAGCATTGAGCATAAATTCCATCAGTGAGACGATGGATAAGTGGATATTGTCCAAATTATATAAAGTGATAGAAAAAACGACGAACAACCTATTACAGTTTGAATACTGCGAAGCTTTGAGCGCAATAGAAGAATTTTTTTGGAAAGATTTTTGTGATAATTACTTAGAGTTAGTTAAAAAACGTGCATATGGAGATGCATTGGACAGCGAGGCAAACATGAGTGCGAAACAGAGTTTGGCATATGTACTCAATATTATTTTGCGGTTATTTGCACCATTTTTGCCATACATTACAGAGGAAATATATCATCAGTTGTATAGTTATAACTCCGTTCACAATAAAAGTAATTGGCCTAACAAGGAAGAACTTACCTATGATAAGTATTCTGAGGAAATGGGAGATAATTTCGTGCAGATATTAAACCTTGTGAGAAAAATAAAAGCAGATAATAACGTATCAGTTAAGCATCTTATACAAAAGTTGATGATAAAAGCGAGTGTAAAAGAGGATGAGTTAAATTATTCTGCTCAGCATGATTTGCAGTCAGTTTGCAATGCTGAAGTGATAGAATGGGTTGAGAGTACAGAAGCAGAGCTTATAACTGAGAATGGAAAATTTACTGTAAGTTTATTGATTGATGTAACTTAGCATTCGTATTACTATACTAATTATTTAGTTGTGAGGTAATAATGATTGGTAATTCATATAATAATAAAATTGAAGAACAAAAAGATGATTATCATGACTTCATTCAAAGGTTTTTGTTTTTGCTCGGTAAGATAAAAGAAAAGAATAAATCAATTCACACTGCTGTAGCTAGTTTTCACATATTATCTTTTTTAATAAAATACAATGCCAATTTTAATGAAGATGAAGTGTATAAAGCCGTTATCCAAGATTTCAATAATATAAAAGAAGCTAGACCAGAGCTTCAAGATAAGGCTAAAAAAGTATTGAATGGGTATATTGAAAGTGGTGTTGAAACAGTGTCAATATATGGTAGTTGTGCAGAAGTTAAATTGGGAGCTAATAAAAACAAATTCAAAGTCAGTGAGTTTTTGAATAGTAATTTCTGTCAAGATAATGGAATTTCAGGATTTTCAACTCTGCATAGCAATGGAAAAAATGGAATGCACGGTTTTGTTTCTGAAGAAGGAATAAGGCACTATGTTGTAACTGATGGTGCATACGAAATGACTCTGAATTGGTGTGATGAGGACGGAAAAAAGTGCACTATTATAATTAATATTGATGCTAATGGTATAGAACTTATCGAGCGTAATCGTGTTACTGATGATCAATTGAAAGCAAATAAAGATGTAAAAATAGGTAACTTATTCTTGTATCAAATAAAATTTAGAAATAAGGAGAAAGGCAATCATAAATCATCTGAGATTGTGATAGAAAATAGTAATAGAAATATTAACATTCAAACAACTCAAGAAATTGAGCGTGGCAGCAAAGAAGCTCAAATAGGCAGTACTAAAATGCAAGACAAAATTGCACAAGTTGTAGATGACAGCTTAAACGAAAGAATTAATAAATTGGAAAAAGAAAATACAAGATTAACTGGAAATAATCAAACTATATTAGAACAATTACAGCAAAAAATGAGAGAGGTGGAGGAATTAAATGGAAAGGTAAGGGAAAAAGATGAAGTTTTGGCTGAAGTAACACAAAAACTCAAGCAGCTAAGTGATTCGGTAGAGAGTGAATTTGAAAGGAGAAAAGTAGAGAAGGAAAAGTTAGAGGAGAAGTTAAGGAAAGCGCAAAAAGAGATACAAAAGTTAAGTAAAGAAAAAGCTGAATTAGTGCAAGAAAAGCAAGATTTAGAAGAATTTGCTGAAGGTCTAGATGTTGAAGTACAAAGACTAAAGGATCAAATAAGGCAATTAGAGTACAGTGTGGCTGTAGCAGTGAATGAAAATAAAAGATTAAAACAAAAATTGAATGATACTCAAAAAGAGTTGGATGGTAAGTATGGTGAAATCCAGAGATTAGAAAGTCAATCACACGAATTAGAAAGTCAAAAAATAACAGAATTGGAAATATACTTAGAAGAGAAAAAGAAAAAAATAGCAGAGTTAGAGGTGCTGTTGGAAGAAGAAAAGGGGGAAGTTTTTAGTTTAGAATCTAGATTATGTAATTCAGAAGAAGAAAAAAGACGATTACAAGAAAAGTTAAATGAAAAAACTCAAGAAGAGATTAATCTAGAAGAACTATGTAAGAAATTGGAAGAGAAAGAAGCTGGGTATCTCAATAGGATCAAAGAATTAGAAAGAAATCTTGATCAAGGAAGAAAAGAATTTGAAAAATTGCGAAGTGATCTAGAAGAAGAAGATCAAAATTGTTCTGAAGAGTACGAAAAGTTACTATCTGAGAAAATTACTATGAAAAGGGGAATTTCACGTTTAGATGATCAATCTTCATTATCTCATCAAAATTATGTCAGCTTTGTAAAGGATTGTACGGGTTTGATAACAGAGATGGTAAGTTTGTTTCAAGAGAGTATAGGAGAAAAAGACAATGTGACTATGCCAAGGAGTACTATGCTAGAGATTTGCGGAAGATTTGATGAATTGATTAAGCATTGTGTAGAAAGTGATCAAGAAATACAAAAGATGCTTGAAGAAGTATTTGAACAAATTAATGATAGCCCTGCTTCTTCAAATATGTTGTAATAGTTTAGACTTGATCTGACAAGCAAACAAAGTAAGATAA
>NZ_JAFEVF010000004.1:0-16232 GCF_048054115.1 Wolbachia endosymbiont of Nasonia vitripennis
TCTTACTTTGTTTGCTTGTCAGATCAAGTCTAAACTATTACAATTTATACCACAAATCCTATTGAGGGACTACATAGACAGATCAGAAAATTTACTAAAACTAAGGGCTCATTTACTAGCACAAATGCCTTGTATGAACAGGTATATTGTGCTATAAAAAAGGTAAGAGAAAAATGGGCTATGCCTATACATGATTGGGCTTTAACTATCTCTCAACTTGATATCTTTTTTTTCTTGTAGGTTAAAAATTGAGTTGAATTAAAAATGCGGTTTGACACAGTTTATTTAACACTCCCTTTTTGAAAGTTACAGATCGCTAAAAATATTTAAACAACTAATTTTTATAACTTTGTACCAATAAAACTATTCCCACCTTAATTATCAAACAGTAACGTATAGAACTACAAACTTTTGTATATTAAGAAATTGTTTAAATTGTATACCTGGCTACTATGTCCCCTACTTCCAAGATAAAGTACCTTTCACTAAAAAATATTGAATTTAATTTTTGTAATCACTTAAGTCTAGTATTATTTTGTTAATGTATCGTTCATTTGCATCCTTGATGATAAATTTTATACCATTTTTATATCTTATAACTTCATCTACAGAAGGTACCTTACCAGCAATTGAAAGAACCAAACCACTAAGTGTGGCATAATGCTCTTCAGATTCACACAACTCTATTTTTAGATTTTCCTCTATATCCTTTATAAGGGCCCTTGCCGATATTTCAAACTTATTTTGAGATAATTCAGTAATGGTGTGTTCTGAATTTACCTCATTCTCGTTATCAATATTTGGTATCAATTCTTCTATAAGATCATTTATCGAAATTAAACCATCAGTTCCGCCATATTCATCCAGTACAATAGCTAAATATGACTTGGAAGATTTCATTTTAACAAAAAGATTTGTTGCTTTCATTGAGGCTGGGACAAATATTACATTTTTTATAATATTCCTCAGATTAAAATCTTTATTCTTATTGAAAATGATATCTTTTACGTAAAAAAAGCCTATTATGTTGTCAAAGTTATTCATATAAGTTGGTATCTTAGCATGGTAAGTGTTTTTCACCTTCTTTATTACCTCATCCTTGCTCGATTCAATGTCTACTGCACATATCTCCTTACGTGGAGTCATTATATCCATGATACTACAATCACGGAATTTTAATAGACTATTAAGTATGTCAAGACCTGACAGATCACCCATTAATGACTCAGTCGCACATTTTTTTAACACAGAAGTTTTGTTGAAGAGAAAGAGAAAAATTCTGTATGCTATTTTTTCTACTAAAGTTCTTTTCTTATTCAATTTATTCCCTTTAATGGTGAAAATATCTTTAGATAAGGTCTATCAAGAAAACTGTTATTAAATGTTTAATAAGCATGTGAATAATGTCAAATTAATTTGTGAATTATTTGTTGACATAAAATACTAACAATTGATCAACAATTTTTTCAATGACATATACATAATTATATAACAATCCATGATAGTAAAGCTTTTTTCCATAAAAGAAAATTACTAACATTCTAGACATCTTACTTATACACATAAATCATAAATGAAAATCAATAGTATAGAGAAGTTATTAACATATTTATCCACAAGCTAAGTAATACTAATTTTTACTGAATTTTAAGTTAATAACAATTTATTGATAGAACTACTACTACTGTTATACTTTAGTTTAAATAAAAATTAGATAAAGTAGATTGAAAAGAAGTAAAGCAAAAATAGCAAGAATCATCAGCCAGAACGAGTCAGATGAAAAAGTTCCTATTTGGTTAATGCGTCAGGCTGGTAGGTCTCTTCCTGAGTATCGGAAGGCGGTGGAAAACATGAATAATTTCATGGAGATATGTTATAGCACAGATTTGGTAACAGAGTTAACGTTACAACCAATAAGAAGGTTCAATATGGATGCAGCGATAATTTTTTCTGATATTTTGATAATAGCTGACATTTTAGGCTGTAATGTAAATTTTATTCGAGGTGTGGGTCCAATAATAAGACCTATAGAAAGTGCTAAAGACTTGAAGAGTCTACAAGGAATTGAATCTAACACATTACCAATCCTAAATGCTATAAAAGAAGTAAGAAGCCAGTTGCCAGAAGAAAAATCGCTTATAGGCTTTGCTGGAGGGCCGTGGACGGTAGGTTCATACATCATAGAGGGCGGTGGTAGTAAAACTTTTTCCAAGGTGCTAAATTTCTGTCCATTGGCACTAGAGGAAATAATAAACAAAATAACGAAAGCGACAATTATTTATCTGATCAAACAGATAGAGTTTGGAGCAGATGTTATTCAGTTATTTGACAGCAATGCTGGTGTATTGAAGGAAAAACTGTTTGAAAGATACATCATCAAGCCAACAAAGGAAATTGTTTCAGCAATAAAGAATAAGTTTCCTGATTTTCCTATAATAGGTTTTCCACGCTCTGCTGGAAATCTTTATAAGGATTACTATGAGAAAACAGGCGTATCTGCAGTAAGTATAGATTATAATGTTCCAATAGAATGGGCGAAAGCAAATCTAAAGATTCCTCTGCAAGGGAACCTTAATCCTAGTCTTTTGGCCTACAATAAGGCAGAAGCAATTGAAGAAGCAAAGCGCATAATAGATTGTTTTAGAGGTTTACCTTTCATATTTAATCTTGGACATGGAGTGCTTCCTGATACTCCAGTTGAAAATATTGCTGCATTAGTGGACCTAGTAAGAAACTACTAAAACTCTTGTATGAAAAGCCTTTATGAGGGTGGTCAGCCAAATCGCTCTTACTTTAAGCGTTAGCACATTATTACAGTGCCAATTTACATTATTAAAACTCGCTATACAGGGATTTATTTGCCTTTTTCAATTTATTAAGCTTTTTAATATCTATATTTAAGAATACAAAAATACCAACCTTTATGTAAAATAATAAAATTTCTAGCTTTTTTGTTGTGTAGAGTTTATCATTTTTATTTAACTTTAGTGAGATTATGTCAGACCTTGCAAAGAGGATGTCTCTGATAAAACCGTCGCCTACAATTGCTGTGACCGATAAGGCAAACAGATTAAAAAGCGAAGGAAAGAAAATTTGCGTTTTAGCTGCGGGAGAGCCGGATTTTGACACTCCAGATCATATAAAAAAGGCAGCTATTCAATCGATAAATGAAGGCAAAACTAAATATACTGCTGTTGATGGAACGCATGAGCTTAAAGAGGCGATAATCAATAAGTTAAAAAGGGATAACAATCTAGAATATACACTGAACCAAATTTGTGTCGGCGCAGGCGCTAAGCAGGTGTTATTCAACTTATTTATGGCAACAATTGACCCTGGAGATGAGGCTATAATACCAGCTCCTTATTGGGTTTCGTATGTTGATATGGTAAATCTTTTTGGCGGACTGCCAGTTGTTGTAGAGTGCAAGCAAAACTTTAAGCTGACACCAGAATTACTGAAGAGCAAGATAACTAAGAAAACTAAATGGTTAATTCTTAATTCACCGAACAATCCAGCAGGAATTGTCTATACATATGATGAATTGAAAAGCATAGCGCAAGTATTGCTTGAATATCCACATGTAAATATTGTTACAGATGATATTTATGAGCACATAGTATACGATGAAAAGTTTTTTACCATTGCTCAGGTTGAGCCAAAGCTTTACGATAGGGTTTTTGTGGTCAATGGAGTATCAAAAGCCTATGCAATGACTGGCTGGAGAATAGGTTATATTGCAGGTAGGAGTGATATAGTAAAAGCTATTTCTACACTGCAGTCTCAAAGTACTTCTAACCCAAATTCAATAGCACAAGCAGCAGCAGTTGAAGCGTTAAACGGTGATCATAGTTTTTTGAAAGAAAGAACAAAAATCTTTAAGGATCGTAGAGATTTTGTAGTAAAAAAGCTAAATTCTGCTTCAGTATTGTCAGTATCTATTCCGCAGGGTGCATTCTATTTGTTTGTCTCATGTGAAGGTTTATTGGGTAAGAGTACGAAAAGTGATAAAGTAATAAATAGTGATCTTGATTTTGCCGAATATTTATTAGAAGATCATTTAGTTGCTGTTGTTCCAGGAATTGCATTTGGTCTGAAAAATTTTATCAGAATTTCTTATGCAACCTCTCAGGAACAATTAGAAATTGGATGTGATAGTATTACTAAAGCATGCGAAATGCTAAGTTAACTTTTTAATATTCCTATATATAATATTTCAGTAAGATAGAGTTGATTTATGGCTTGGGTGTATTTGCTATTAGCTGGTTTGGTTGAAATAATATGGACCACAGCACTGAAATATAGCAATGGCTTTACTCGTGTTATACCTGTAGTAATTATTTTAGTTAGCGGTTCTGTGAGTCTTTACTGGCTATCGTTAGCAATGAAGTCTATTCCTCTTGGAACATCTTATGCAGTTTGGACTGGTATAGGCTCTATAGGTGCAGCGATAATAGGAATAATGTTTTTTAATGACCCAGTAAATTTTGGGCGTTTATTTTCCCTTGCTTTGGTAGTGCTGGGTATCATAGGATTAAAAGTATTTTCCAATTAGGAAAAGTTAAGTACGTCTATTTTACCACCTCAGGAATTTCTACTAAAGTTGCTTTGGATTTTTCAGTTCTCGAAGAGGGCATTCCTATTGATTTAGAAAGTACCTTTCTAATGTTCAATATTTCATTTTTCTCATTTTGTTGAGTTAAGTTAATGTCGTTTATCTTATTCACTAAATCTTTTCCTTCCTTTAAAATTTTTAAATCGCTTTCGTTGATATGATGTTCATTTTTAAATTCTGCAACGATTTCTTTCTTCTTTGGATGAGTATTCAGAAATTCTAATATCTGGTGTTTAGCAACAGCTTGAATAAATTTCTTATCGTGAAATATTGAATTGTTATGTAATTCTTCTAGGCTTTTATCATATTGTTTTGCTTCGTTTACAGTAAGTTTTATTATTTCTTCTGCACTACTTAAAAGTTCCCTGTATAACTTGTCGTATCTATTGCCTGTGTGTGCGGCAAATGTTTGTTCAATGTATTTTGTTATGTAGTTTTGTAGCGTATTGTCTATTGTATCTATGTTCATTCACTCACCTTGCTTTTATGTTATATTTTACACGCGAAAAGGTTAATATTAAGTTAACTTAGACGTCTCTAAAGCCAAGTTTTACTAAAAATTATATTATTTAAAATATAATTGTTATCACGAAATAAAAGCGTAAGTAAAATGAATTTTGTAACAAAACTAAAACTTATAGTAAAAAAAATAAAGCTTAAGATTAACAAGGGTAAAATTATAAAAATCCTTATCATCTGTGGTATAATTTTTTTCATATACCTTATCCATGAACCAGTTATAGATATGCTAAAAGGTCTCTTTTAAGAAAGATACTCGGATTAGAGTAGCTATTTACAAAAGTGTTGCTCCTTGCTGATAAAATACCTATAATTCTGTTTTTTAGGTAATATTAGGATTGCAGAGAAACTTTTTCATATGGTTGCTAGCATCACTATTTTATGCATACCAGTATATATTACGTGTAATTCCAAATATAATCGCGCCTGAATTAATAACGAAATTTAACATAAGTATTACAGATGTTGGTCAATTTGGTGGGCTATATTATATAGGCTATACGCTTGCTCACATACCTGTTGGTCTTGCCCTTGATAGATTTGGGCCAAAGTTTGTTTTGCCTGCATGTATTGTCTTAACGTTTGCTGGGACATTACCACTAATATGCTTTGATGAGTGGTATTACTCAATACTTGGTAGAATGATTGTTGGAGTTGGGTCATCTGCTTCGGCAATTGGGCTCTTTAAAGTTGCAAGTATGTATTTCTCACAAGAAAAATCAGCAAGGATGGCTAGTTTATCTATAATAATAGGGTTACTGGGAGCTATTTATGGTGGATTACCTCTAGACTTTTTGCTCAATAAATTTGGTTGGAATTATGTTATATACACTTTCTCAGCATTTGGTTGTTTACTTGCTCTGCTATTGCTTTTAATAACGCCAAACAGTAACATAGAGGAGAGTAGAAATGACAACATACTTCAAGATTTAAAAACTGTACTTTTCAATAAACATATCATTCTAATCAGCTTTTTTGGGGGCTTGATGGTTGGGCCACTAGAAGGTTTTGCTGATGGTTGGGCAAAAGCGTTCTTATGTGAAGCATATCAAATGACCGGAGATTTGGCATCTTCACTTTCCTCTCTCATGTTCATAGGCATGGGGGCTGGATCATTCTTTCTCGCTTATTTACTGGAGAAGTATCCAGACAAACATTACGAGGTGATTATTGCGTGTTCTTTTGCAATGATCGCTAGCTTTCTTTTGCTTTTTACACAAGTTGGCGGTTTATATATTGCATTACCTACACTTCTTGTTATCGGCTTTGCATCTGGGTATCAGGTAATTACTATTTACAAGGCAATAAGTTATGTAAACAATAACTTGGTAGGCTTGGCCACAGCTGTATCAAACATGATAGTTATGGTTTTTGGCTATTTTTTTCATACTGGAATTGCAAAAATAATAGACTTATGTTGGAATGGAACGGTAATACAAGGAAATCCTTTGTATGGTACTGATTTGCTGGTAAAAGCAATATCAATTATTCCTGTATGTCTGCTTTTGGCTGTTTTTGGATTTATGTGGTTAAGGAAAAGGTCTTATGACAATTGCTTCAGAAAGGATTTGTAACTCTGAAAATAATTTAAAGTCTTGTGATAATGAAGTTTATCTCTCTATAGAGAAGGAACTGCAGCGTCAAAGATCGCAGTTGCAATTGATTGCATCGGAGAATTTTGCAAGTAAAGCAGTGATGGAAGTACAGGGTTCTTTTCTGACTAATAAATATGCAGAAGGTTATCCTGGTAAAAGATATTACTGTGGCTGTGAGTATGTAGATGAAGTTGAAAATCTGGCTATAGAAAGGCTTTGTAAGCTATTTGGTGTTAAATTTGCAAATGTTCAACCTCATTCTGGTTCTCAGGCAAATCAAGCAGTGTTTGCTTCACTGCTTGCTCCGGGTGATACAATACTTGGATTGTCACTGAACTGCGGTGGACATTTAACTCATGGTGCAGCACCAAACCTTTCTGGTAAGTGGTTTAAGTCGATCCAGTATACAGTTAATAGAGACACTTACCTGCTTGATATGGATGAGGTGGAAAGGCTAGCGCTGGAGCATAAACCGAAGCTAATCATTGCTGGTGCTTCTGCTTATCCAAGAGAAATAGATTTCGAGCGCTTTCGCAAAATTGCGAATAAAGTTGGTGCATATCTGCTTGCAGATATTGCTCACTATTCAGGGCTTATTGCTGCAGGTTGTTACCCATCACCTGCCAAATATGCGCATGTTATAACTTCAACAACTCACAAGACTCTACGAGGTCCTCGTGGCGGAGTGGTAATGACAAATGATGAAGCGTTACATAAAAAAATTCAGTCTGCAGTTTTTCCAGGGTTGCAAGGTGGACCGCTTATGCATGTGATAGCTGCAAAAGCTGTTGCATTTAAGGAAGCATTAGCGCCAGAGTTTAAAACTTATAGTAAAAAAGTTGTGGAAAATGCGAAAGTGTTAGCTCAAGCGCTGCAAGGGCATGGGCTGAACATTATAACCGGTGGCACTGACTCTCATATAGTGCTAGTTGATTTAAGATCACGGAAATTGACTGGAAAAGACGTTGTGAATAGCCTTGAAAGAGCTGGCATTACCTGCAATAAAAACTCCGTGCCGTTTGACACAGAAAAACCAACCATTACTTCAGGGCTCCGTTTTGGTACCGCTGCTGAGACAACACGCGGACTTGAGAAAGAAGATTTTAGAGAAGTAGCTAATCTAATAAATGAAGTAATTCAGGGATTAATTGATGGAAATAGCCCTGATATTGAAAGAGCAGTAAAAAATAAAGTTGAAAGTATTTGTAGTAATTTTCCTATTTATTAATTTATTTGGCATTTAAGATCTCTTCATTTGTATACTTTGCTTTGGGTTAAACTATTATATAGTAACTTTATAGCTCTTTAATTTTATGATAAATGTACCTAGCATAGAGAGTTGTGATTTTCACAATAAAAATGTTCTACTCAGGGTCGACTTCAATGTTCCTATAAAAAATGAAAGAATTTGTGATACCACTCGTATTTTGAGAGCTCTACCTACCATTCAATATTTAGCAAATGCAGGTGCAAAAGTTATTATTATCTCACATTTTGGGCGTCCAAAAGCAAAAGACAGTAACCTATCGCTAAAAAACGTAGTTGAAACTTTATCGCGGCTGCTAAGCAAAGAAGTGAAATTTATTGATGATTGTATTGGTGAGAGAGTACAAAGAGCAATAAATGCGATGGATGGAGGAGATATAATATTACTAGAGAATCTGAGGTTTTATAAAGAAGAAGAGCAGAATGATTCAAATTTTGCTAAACAATTAGCATCTCTAGCAGATATATATATAAATGATGCGTTTTCTTGCTCTCACAGAGCTCACGCTTCTATTTCACGCATTACGGAATTTTTACCTTCTTATGCAGGATTTTGCTTGCAAGATGAGCTAAAGTATCTTGAGCAAGCTATATCGTTTGACGCTAAACCTATTACTGCGATAGTTGGTGGAGCTAAAATATCAACTAAAATAAAAATGCTTATAAAGCTAGCAGAAAAGGTTGATTACCTTATTCTGGGCGGCGCAATTGCTAATAATTTTTTGTTATTTAATAAAGTTAATATAGGCAAGTCTTTTTTTCAAAATGGCGTTGATGATCTTCTGCACGATATTGTTGAGACGGCAAATAAAAACAATTGCAAAATAGTTGTGCCAGAAGACGTTTTGGTTGCAGTAAATTCTGATTATAGCACTGGCGTTTTAAGAAAAACTGAATCCATTTTGGACGGTGATATAATTTTAGATATCGGACCTCAAACTTTAAGCACAATAAGCGGTATAATAGCAAGCAGTAAAACTCTGCTGTGGAACGGACCTATTGGTGTTTTTGAACATTCAGCTTTTGCAAATGGTACAGTAGAGGTGATGAGAGTAGTAAGTGATTTGACACACGAAGGAAAATTAACCAGTGTAATAGGGGGAGGAGATAGCCTATCTGCAGTAAATGCTGCAGGTCTTGCCGATAAAGATTTTACATATATTTCAACTGGTGGGGGAGCGTTTTTAAGTTGGCTAAGTGGTGATGAGATGCCAGGACTGCGATCAACATTAGATTAAAACTTTTTTAAGTTGTTGCTTATACCCTAGCTTCTTTATGAATATGATTATGTCGAAAATAGCTAAGTTAATCTTGTGCTTGATAATACCAGTAATAGGATTTGTTTTTTACATTAAGGAGCACTATCTTGATGGTACAAATTCACGAATTAGTTTTGAGCCGTTTTTCAAAACAGATTCTTCAGATCCAGACTATATTCCACCACTTCCGGAGCTGACTGATTTTGATAGAGGAGTATTAAGAGTTTGTGGAGATTGGGGAACACACCCTGATGAAGAAGATTTCAGAATTTTACTTGATTGTCCGCAGCATCAAGAAGTGCTGAAAAGGATATACGATAAGCTCGATCATCAAGTGGCTACACCAAATGCAGGCTTGGGGTTATTTAAAGATGAATTGACTAAGATTTGGTTTACAAATAGCGGAGTTGAGAAAGAAACTATAGGATTTGGACATATTTTTTGTGGTGAACCAGATAGATTGGGACTTGGTGGTATGCATTTTGTAGGTAGATATGTTGAGGCTCAAGAAAATAAGTGGGCGGGTGCAATTTGGAGTAATAAATCTCTGTGCAATAAATTAGATATTAAGCCACCTGTTTACACGTTTGGAATGAAATACTTAGGTAAGGGTGGAGAAGTAAAAGTTAAGTGCCCAAATGGGTATGCACATAACCTTCATGCTGATGATATTTTAGTTTCTGCAACTAAGGCGTTTAAGGAATTGGGAAAAGATGGAATGTGTCTGTATAAAATGGAAGATGCCAATTATCAATCAGTGTTTGTGAGAAAGAATGACGCTATACTTACGTTCTATCCTGACTTAACACCAAAATGTAATGATAAAAGTACTAATTGTAGCTGTAGCAAGCCTTGATTAGCTGAAAAAAAGTAAACATTTTATGCGTATTATGTTAATTTAGTTATATTGTGGGCAATTTGTAAAGCTGCATGAGACTTATAGTAAAAAAATGTTTGTCTGTTTTATTTCTGTTGCTGCTTGTAGCGCCTCTTGTATATGGACAGCAATCTTGCTTAATTGATATCGAGAACGATTTTCAAGATTTGAAAACATCATTAAAGAATCCAATATTTTTAGATCCTGCACCAAGTTCAAATTATGATGATAGAGAAAGCAAAAAAGTGTTGATGGTGGTAGTGCATCATACCGAATCTCCAACATTAAAAAGCACAAAATGCGCATTAAATTCTTCAGGTATATCAGTACAGCTTATTGTTGATAGGGATGGTAGCATTACTCTGATGGTTCCACTCGAAAAACGAGCATGGCATGCTGGTATAAGTTATGCGAAAGTTCAAGTAGATAATGTGGTTGAAGAGCTACGAAAACTGAATGATTATTCTATGGGTATAGAGATTGTAAACACAGGGCTTGAGCCTTTTCCAGAAGAGCAAATGAAATCTGTCAAAGATCTGATTTTGTACCTCATGAAGCGCTTTAAGATTAGAAAAGATATGATATTTAGTCACGCTGAAATAGGTACTATAGTATATAACTCAGCCATTGAAGGCTACGCAATGCGTAAACCTGACCCACATAAGTTGTTTGATTGGGAGTTATTGGAGAGAAATGGCATTGGACTGCATATAGGTGATAGAATCAGTTCTCAAGACGCAAGACAAAAAGTAGAAGAGGTTTTATATAAGGTAGGCGATAAGAGTGAAAGTATTTTGAAATTAAAAAAAAGGTTGAACAATTTTTTTTATAAAATACTGCCTTGGAATGATAAAGAAGGTAACGCTGACAATAATGCTGATTACTCAAATGAGTTTGATGAGAATTTTGCGTGGGTTATTAATCAGTTTTCAATGCATCATTTGCCGAAAGAGATTAGAAAAGACTTGCCTCTAAAATTAGAACAGGAAGATATTTTGCCTGAATTTTTAAGCGAATATGGCAATTGTATTTTCAACAGATTCACATCTTTTAATAATAAAATTGAATCAAGTTTACAACCACCATTTTTGAATGAAGAGGATTACAAGCGTTTATTATCTTCTCTTGCAGAATATGAAAATAATATTTCTTCTAGTGCATTTGCTACGCTCATGTACAAGATTAAGCTATATTACGACTCTTATCTAAGGTATAATATAAGATCCTCGCTTTATATTCCATTTAAGCTTAATTCATTTGAGAAGCTAGATGTTTTAAAGAATGAAATATTGTCTTTTAAGTCTATAAGCCCTGAAAAGGCTATAGAAGTCTCGAATTTAATTAATGGGTTTAGGTCAGAAGTTTTATCTGATTTCCAAAACTTTGAGAAGCAGTGGTTTCAAGAATTTAAGGACACTTGGAAACAAAAATTTATACCGAATATGGAAAAGAAAATGTCTTGGACTGCGCTGCATGAAACTGTGTTGGAATATTTAGAAAAGGCGAAGAAAGAAGTCTAATGAGTATTACAATGGCCAGATGTATGGGCAGAGGAAAATATTGGATGAATTACAAGCACTACGTTTTTTTACTTATGCTAACAATTTTTTGTGGTGAAAACTATTTATGGTTCAACCTGAACAAGATAATTCAAAGGTTGCAATTACACGTAGGATATAAAAAAATTTCTAAATGAGACTCATGTGGTATTGGGATGACAGAGTTTAAAAAATAAGTTACTTTTTTATTTTTGGTAGAAAGTAACCCATGGGTATAAAAATTGCACCTTCTATACTTTCAGCAGACTTTGCAAAATTAGGAGAGGAAGTAAAAAGAATTAGCGACTTGGATGTAGATTATATACACATAGACGTTATGGATGGAAATTTTGTTCCAAATATTACAATAGGTCCGAATGTTATCTCTGCGATACGTAAATATAGCAATCTTCCTTTTGATGTACACTTAATGATTAAATCTCCTGGTGACCATATTGAAAGCTTTATAAATGCTGGTGCTGATATTATCACTATACATGCAGAAGCAGAGATACATCTTGAGAGGCTAGTAAAAAGGATAAAATCATATAAAAACATAAATGATACAAAAAAAACAATACAAGTTGGAGTTTCAATTGTCCCTTCAACTTCTCCAAGCGTGCTTGAGTATATAATACATGAGCTAGATATTGTACTAATTATGACAGTCAATCCTGGATTTGGAGGACAAGAGTTTATTCATTTGCAGCTGCACAAGATATCTATTATAAAGAAAATGATACAGGACCGTAACCTTAAAACGCAAGTTTCAGTAGATGGTGGAGTTAACTTTTCTAACGCAGCTGATATAATAAAAGCAGGTGCAAATATATTAGTTGCTGGATCAGCAATATTTAAAGCTGAAGACATGAAAAAGGCTATAAACGATCTTAAAAATCTTTCGTTATAACCCTACAGATAACACAAACCATTTTTGTTATCTTGTCAGTTTTAAAAATTCCTATTATCCCAGTGCTTCGACACTGAGATAATAGAAAGTAAGTTCAACCTCAATAGAAACCTGATGATGAGTCATTATTACCAAATTTTGGTCTGTTTCTATTACTAAAACCAGAACGAGGACGAGTAGGTCTATTACTATGATAATTATCTCCAGGTTTTTTATTAAACGAGTTGTTATAATAATTATCCCTATTATTTAAACCATCTCTCCTTTCTTCATTGTAAAGCTTACCTTCAAAAAATTCACCTGTTTCTTGATCAACACGACGTCTTGATAATTTTGGACATCCACCTTTTTCAAAGTCAATTATCAAAGCTTTGAAGGTATCACCCTGTTTAAGTATATCCTCAATGGACTCTACATGTTGATTAGCTACCTCGCTTATATGCATTTTTCCTTTTCTTCCATTAAGAAGTTCTAGCTCTACAATAGACTTCTCTATCTTTACAACTTTAGCATCAATTATAGAACCTTGTTCTAGCTCTGTTATTGAATCAATCATCATATTCTTTGCAGCTTCAGCTTCAGTACTACTAATGGCAAAAACAGAAACTTTACCGTCATCCCCTATTTCAATTTTTGCATTACTTCTTTCACATACACTGCGTATATTTTTTCCTTTAGCACCAATAGCTGCAGAAATTTTATCTTTATCTATATAAAACGATAACACTCTTGGTACATGATCTTTTATATCCTTACGATGTTCTGAAATTACTGCATTCATTTTTTCTAAGATATGTAATCTTCCGACTTTTGCTTGTTCTAAAGATTTTTCAACAATTTCAAAGCTTATACCAGGAATTTTCATATCCATCTGCAGTGCTGTAATCCCTTCGCTAGTTCCTGCTACTTTGAAGTCCATATCACCAAGATAGTCTTCATCGCCCAGTATATCAGAAAGTATTATATGCTCATTTTTGTCTTTGATGAGACCCATAGCAATTCCTGCAACAGGAGCCTTTATTGGCACACCTGTATCCATTAATGCAATGGAAGTTCCACAAACTGTTGCCATAGAAGAAGAACCATCAGATTCCATAATCTCAGATACTACCCTTATTGTATAAGGAAATTCAGATTTATCAGGTAAAACAGGATGAATTGCTTTCCAAGCAAGTTTACCATGACCAATTTCTCTCCTTCCTGGTGAGCGTATAGCAGAAGCCTCTCCAACAGCAAATGGAGGAAAATTATAATGCAACATAAAATGTTCACGTCTATCCCCTTCAATGTCATCCACAATTTGCTCATCTTGTGTAGTACCAAGAGCAGTAACAACTAGTGCCTGAGTGGTACCCCTTGTAAATAGCGCAGAACCGTGAGTCTTGGGTAGAATGTCAGCCTCAATTTCTATCTGGCGTATTTCATCATACTTACGGCTGTCTATCCTCACACTTTTCCTTCTAATCATTTCACGCACTAAAGATCTTTCAAAGCTTTTTACTGCATAAGTAATTAACTTTTCGTCTTTTCCAGCCTCTTTAAGAGTATTCAATATATTATTCCTGACTACTTCTAGAGCTTGAACTCGCTCTTGTTTTACTGTTTTTGAATATGCTTCTTCAAAGTCTTTTCGATATTTTTCAAGTTCTTGAGTTATATCTGATATATCAATAGGAGCAAAGCTTTCAGGTTTATTGCCAACTGTATCAACAAATTCTTTTATGAGCTTAATAACAGGTTGAAGGTGTTCATGGCCGAATTTTATTGCACTCAAAACATTTTCTTCAGAGAGCTCTTTGACTTCCGATTCGACCATTAAGATCAAATTTTCATCACCAGACAAAAACAGATCCAAGTTGCTTGCTTTCATCTCTTGAACGGAAGGATTGAGTATATAATTGTTATTTTCATCACAACCGACCATAACTCCAGCTATAGTAAAGTGGAAAGGAACACCAGAAATTGCAAGAGCTGCGACGGTACCTATCAATGCTGGTACTTCAGGAGAATTGACTGTATCGTAAGTTAATAGATTACATACTACACTAATTTCATCATGAAAACCTTCAGGAAATAACGGCCTTATACTTCTGTCTATTACTCTTGAAATTAAAGTTTCTCTATCAGATGGTTTTCCTTCTCTTTTAAAAAAACCACCAGGAATCTTACCCATGGCATAACTTTTTGCAATAAACTGCACATTTAAAGGGAGAAAATCAACACTTTCTTCCTTCTTTTTTCGTACAACAGTGACTAAGATAGAAGTATCTCCATAATTTACAACTACTGAACCATCAGCTTGACGTGCTATTTTCCCAGTTTCTAAAGATAAGGTACGCCCCTCCCAATCTATAGATTTTTTTATAATTTCAAACATACAAAATTCCTCGATTATTTTCTAATGCCTAACTTCTCTATTAACTCTTGATAGGCTTCATTACCAAATTTACGTTTTATATAATTTAAGTGCTTGCGCCTTCTACCTATCAATACAAGTAAACCGCGCTTAGAATTATGGTCATGCTTATGCGTTTTAAAATGCTCAGTTAAATTACTGATTCTCTCGGTTAAAATTGCACACTGTACAAAAGATGAACCTGTATCATCTTCTTTAATTGCATATGTACTAATCAAACTTTTTTTCTTTTGGGATGTTATTGACATCTAAACCTCATTTCAAAATATTAAAAACACGAATAGGCTTCACATAACCATGAGTAAAACTGCAAATTGCAATAGGTACATTACCCACTATCGTACAAAAAATATCATAATTCTTTAAATTACGCAAGTTATTTAATATAATTTCTTGACCTTTTCTGATTTTCTTCGCTTCCTCTAGGGAAATTTCAACTTTGAACATCGATTTTAAAGCCGATTCAATGGGGATGATGAAACTTTTTGTATTACCTCCATCATCTTCTGCCATCCCACCTCCCTCTGTTATCCCACCCTCCGATGTCATCCCAGTGCTTGACACTGGGATCAAGCCTATTTCATCACGAACATTGTTTTTGACATATGCTCCTAGAATCTTTTGTCCATTACATGATTTGTAAGTATTTGTATATCTGGATCCCAGTGTCAAGCACTGGGGAGAGTAAGTTGTTGTGTTTTTTTTAGTAAGTTGCTCAATTGTCACTGATTCATCTTCCTTAAAATCACCTACCATCGTTCTTCTTAATTGTGTAATATGTCCAAAACAATTTAATTCAATTCCAAGATCTCTTGAAATTGATCTTACATATACGCCGCCACCACACGTCATAGAAAAATCAGCACTATTATTTATAGTGTCCAAGAATATCAGCTTCAGTTCATGTATTTTGACTTGCCGGGGCTTTATATTTACCTTTTGCCCACTTCTTGCTAATTTATATGCTCTTGCTCCCTTGATTTTCACTGCTAAAAATTGAGGAGGAGTTTGTGTTATCTCACCAATAAAATCCTTAATCGCACAGTTTATTTGGTTATATTCGGGTTTTATATCGCTAGTTCTAATGATATCACCACCCAAATCATCCGTAGTTGTTTGTTTTCCCCATTTTATTGTGAAATTGTATGCCTTTAAGTCACAAGATAAATACGGTATAGTTTTTGTTGCTTCACCAAGAGCGATTGGTAATACACCTGAAGCCAAAGGATTAAGTGTT
>NZ_JAFEVF010000004.1:16242-54396 GCF_048054115.1 Wolbachia endosymbiont of Nasonia vitripennis
AGCTTGAAATATATACTTTATGCGAAAAGTAGCTTGACCAACATGCATTATTAATACACACTACTCAATCTTTTTATTAGCCTTATTATAAGGGGACTATTATGACTATAAAAAACGTATTGAAGTGGGAAAACACTGCACATATAACAAAAATGAGTATTGAAAGTACAGTTGCAACTGCATCTTTAGCAGCAGCAATAACAACAGTATTGATTGCTACTAAAGTAATTGCTGGACCTGCGTCTTTAGCACTTATTGCTAGCCCTGCTGGAATTGCAGTTCTATTTATTGCCGCTGTATATTTTGCCGCAGCAGCTTATGCTTCATATCAGCAAATGCATGCAATAGAAAATGCTAAAGGTGAAAAGGGTGAGAATGGTAAAGACGGCGCGAATGGTAAAGATGCAGATTTCTCTGTTCTTCTTGGTGATGTGGTAAAGAGTGGTGCAGTTGTTGAAGAAAATCAGAAATTAAATCTGAAACTTTCAAAAGATGATTATCAAGCATTGACAAATGATAAAAAAGAGGGTAGTGAAGTGGTCCTGCACGTATTATCAGAAGGTAAATCAGTTGAAGTTAAATTTAAACACGTTGCTGTTGCTGACGATAATGATAATTATAAAGTGGAATTAACTAGCGTAGATAGTAAAGATCAGCCTGCTGATATGAAAACAGAGTTATGTATGACTGATTCTAATCCATTAAAAGTTGCGGTAAGTGATAAAGATCTTGAATCTTTAAAAAATGGAGTTTCAACTAAATTAGGAGAGTTTGTAGTAAATGCAGCTATATCCAAAGTTATTATTGGTAAGTAGTTTTAAATCGAGAAAAAAAGAGGTAGGGTCATCTCTACTTCTTTTCTCTATCGTTCAAGTATGTAAAGGTTACGGTAATCTATCCCACATCTCAACTACATCCTTACTAAACTCTATTATCTCTGCTTTTTTGAACTGATAACATTCATTGATGGATTGAATTCCTAAATCTTCTACAAAAGGAGTGGCATCATTACCTAAAATCTTGCCACTACGGCAGATTATCAACCTGTCGATTAAATTGTGCTTTAATAATTCTGTAATCAACACTCCTCCACCTTCAACTAATAACCTTGTTATACCAATTTCTGAAACAAGTTTTGATGCCATGTCTTTTAGGCAGACTTTTCGATCTGATGTCATTCCAGTGCTTGACACTGGAATCCAGTTTTCACTACGCAATTGCTTGAAGTTTTCTGGATCCCAGTGTCTGGGCACTGGGATGACAGGAGAAGGCATTGGAATGACAGGAGAGTGTGTTGGGGTAACATCTGGAATAACAGGAGGTTTGTGATTTGAATTGACTATCAAATAATTAATGTCTTTTATTTTTCTCTCTACTTCCTTATTTGTGATTACCCAAGTTATTACTTTGTCTGCAGTCTTTGCAATATTATGCTCTTTCTTCAATTTCCCTTGGCTATCGATAATTAGCCTTATTGGCGACCTGTCTTCGAGTCCTGGTAATCTGCAAGTTAAGAGTGGATCGTCATTGATAAGGGTACTACTGCCAATCATAATTGCATCATATTTTGCTCTGAGCTCATGTACCCAATTTCTCGTATCTTCACTTGTTATCCATTTGCTATCACCTGTAAACGTTGCGATTTTTCCATCGAGAGTTGTTGCGATTTTGCAAGCTATAAATGGTCTATGGAGTTTCTTAGTGGTAAAAAAGCCAACATTTAGTTTCTCTGCTTCTTTCTGCATAATCCCTTGTTTTACTTCAATTCCTGCATCTGCTAAAGCTTTTATCCCTCTACCTGAAACCCTACTATCTGGATCAATTGTTGCAATCACCACCATTTTTATTCCAGATCTTATGATTTCTGCAGTGCAAGGTTCTGTAACTCCAAAGTGGCAGCATGGTTCAAGAGTGACGTACATAGTTGCACCATGAGTTAAATCTTTAGCATTTTGTAGAGCAATTACTTCTGCATGTGGACGTCCACCGATTCCTGTGTAGCCTTCACCAATTATCATACCATCTTTTACAATGATACATCCAACAGCGGGATTTGGTGCAACACTTCCAAGACTTTTTTCTGCAAGTTTTAATGCGATCGACATGAAATAATCATCGGTCATTAGAAAGAAGTCATTTCGTATGAGGTATCAAAAATTCTTCTGTGCTCGTGTATGGCAAATCTATCTGTCATACCTGAGATATAATCACATATTATTACTGAACGCTGAGATTCACAAGCAAGCTTGTTCCACTCTGTGGGTAATAACCTTGGGTTTTCATAAAAACATTGAAAAAGCTCCTGTACTATACGTTTTGCTTTGTTCATTGTTCTGGTCAGTTTATAACTTCTGTATATTTTTTCCATGTTAAATTTTTTCATCTCTTTTGTGGCATTTGCAATTTCTGGTGAAAATGTGACTAGCATTGTATTTAGACCTCTTACATCTTCTACGCTTTTTATTTTGTAGTCTTTAATATTTCTTTCAGTCTGAAAAACGACATCATTTATCATAATTCCTATAGTTCTACTCAGTGATTCATGTATGAGTTTGCTTTGAGCCAATTCTGAATATTCGCTTTTTACTTCTTTGAACATTTTGCCAATTAAAGGAACATCGAGCAAATCTTCGGTTATTACTAAATTTGCCCTGAGTGCATCATCAAGATCATGAACACTATAAGCAATGTCATCAGCAATCGAAGCAACTTGTGCTTCAAGACTTGAAAATTCTTCAAGCTTTAGATCATATTTTTCATTGTATTCTAATAGTAGCTGATTATTTGTGTGGGATACCGTATTTTGACCGAGTAAAGGACCGTTATGCTTTGCAACGCCTTCAATCACTTCCCAACTTAGATTCATACCATTAAAGTCAGCATGTTTTTGTTCAAGATAAGTTAAAATCCTTATAGCTTGAACGTTATGATCAAACTTATACTTCTCGTTATCAATTTGAACTAGAGCATTCTCACCTGTGTGACCAAATGGAGGATGACCAAGGTCATGTGCAAGCGCTATGCATTCGGTGATGTCCTCATCTAATCTGAGCCTGCGTGCGATGGATCTTGCAATTTGTGCAACTTCAAGGCTATGAGTTAGCCGAGTACGATAGTAATCATGCTCATAATTGATAAAAACTTGTGTTTTGTACCCCAATTTCCTAAACGCATTAGAGTGAATAATGCGGTCCCTATCACGCTGAAAGCAGCTGCGATTTTCATCTTCTGGCTCTTTAAAATTTCTTCCTTTTGTTTTATTTGGAAAGCACGCGTAACTTAATAGAAAATTATTGTTTGACATGTAAAATTTCTACTATAATAGGTTATCAATAATGAACGGTGGTTGTTATGTCAACAGATTACAATATTAGCTTAACTGACAATGCATTAAGGAAAATCCACTCCCTTGTAGAACAGGAAGGAGATGAGAGTTCTATTTTGCGGGTTGCAGTTTCAGGTGGTGGATGCTCTGGC
Organism: Wolbachia endosymbiont of Nasonia vitripennis; assembly: GCF_048054115.1. Lineage (NCBI taxonomy): Bacteria > Pseudomonadati > Pseudomonadota > Alphaproteobacteria > Rickettsiales > Anaplasmataceae > Wolbachia > Wolbachia endosymbiont of Nasonia vitripennis. Next base: position 19,720 of record NZ_JAFEVF010000004.1, read on the forward strand.
TTCAAGTATAATTTTCTTATGGATCAAATAAATCAGAAGATGTCTTTGGATGACGATTTTGACGATGACGAAGATAGCGAGGATTATAGAAGCCACTCCAGTTTTAGTGAAAAAGGTAAAGATATAGTAATTAATGATGAGAATGGAAACCCTGTATTAATGGTTGATAATTGTTCAGCGAAATTTTTAAATAACTCAACTATAGATTATACTGAAGATCTAAGTGGTTCTGGTTTTCAAATCAAGAATGCTCTCGCTAAGTCTCGATGTGGGTGTGGTAACAGTTTCTCGGTCTAATTCTCCCTCCTGGATCTTTTTATAATATGGGTGGTGGTGTAACACTAGAGCTAGCTTCTGTAAGTAAGAGCTTCAAAAAAAGTCCTGCTATTGTAGAAGATATCAATCTGAGTCTTACAAGAGGGCAAGTAGTTGCATTGATCGGCAGTTCAGGATCAGGAAAAACAACTATATTGCAAATTGCAGGCCTATTGGATAAGCCAACTTTAGGTGTAGTGACAATAGATGGAGTAAATTGTACGCAAGCCAGCAATAAATATAAAACTCATGTAAGAAGAAATTTTCTTAGCTTTGTTTATCAATTTCACTATTTATTACAAGAGTTATCAGTGTTGGAAAACGTTATGCTTCCTCAGCTTATTGCAAGAAGAAGCAAAGCTGAAGCAAAAAAAAAATCGCAAGCAATATTAGAAAAATTTGGTCTGGAAAATAAAGCAAGTAGTATGGTATCTGAAATTTCTGGTGGAGAAAGGCAGAGGGTTGCAATTGCAAGAAGCATTGTAAACTCTCCAAAGCTTTTACTTGCAGATGAGCCAACGGGAAATTTAGACCCAACAAATTCTTTGAATGTATTTTTGCTGTTACATTCATATGTAAAGGAAAATAACAGCTCTATGCTTATAGTAACACACAACTATATCCTTGCAGAAAAAGCAGATCACATTTTTCAGTTAAAAAACCGATCATTAGTAAAGCTGTAAATGGAAGAAACAGTACAATACAAAGCTACCTATAACTTGTACTTATTTAACCAATGGTCATTAACAGAGTGTAATTCGCATGAAATGCTTTCATTATTTTTTATACACGGACTCTTTAACTTACGCTGTTTACTTAGAAAGCATCCTGACAGCATAAACATTGCTAAAACGAGAAATAATAATTGCCTAAACATAACAAGACTTTTTTTATTTATATTAATACGTTCATTTCTCTCATTTGTAAAGTTAGGCATATTCTTTTACCCTTATCTCTTTTTTAACTTTTTTGGAGGAAGTGACTGCACTGTTTAAGCGTAGTTTTATATAATTATCTATAATTTGAGCTACTTCCTCTTCTTTATCCCTTAAAAAGTGGTTAGTATCGTCTACTATATGGTATTCCATATGGTTATTTTTTACCGAATTTATTAACCTTTGTGCTAATTCTGTTACATCGCTTTCTTCTGAAATTGTATCATTATTACTTTGTATTATAAGTCCAGGAACTGGGCAAGGAGAGAGAAAAGAGAAATCGTACTTAGTTGCTGGAAGAGAAAGGGCAACAAAACTTACTATCTCTGGACGGCGCATTGTCAATTGCATAGCTACCCATGCTCCAAAAGAAAAACCAACTATCCAAATTGGAACATTGTTAGAGTTATGCTCCTGAAGCCAATCAATAGCTACTGCAGCATCAGTTAATTCTCCTATACCCTTATCAAAAGTTCCGGTAGATTTTCCGACACCACGAAAATTAATTGTCAATGCAGAAAAGTTATTATCGATAAAAGATTCATATATAGTATGTATAATCTTACTATCCATACTACCACCATATTGAGGGTGATGATGTAAAATTAGCACAACTGGTGCATTGGTATCTTTGCTTTGATGGTATCTACCTTCTATCTTTTTTGTTGAATTATTTAAAAAGACTTCTACCATGATAACTCCTAATAAAAACCTGTTTTGACAGGTGTTGATAATGTAAATTGTTTATTAATTATGTATTAATTTCCCTGTTTTTGCAATAAATTTTTATCGTGTTAAAGTTAACATACATAATTGGTTGATGGTAAGTGACAAATAAGCCTGTGAGTTTATTCTCTCTGGAAGACAGTAGTTGCGTGTATGCTGATTATAATGCAACTGCTCCAGTGAGTAAAAATGTAAAAAAAAGTATACTTGAGATTTTGTCGAAACAAACACTAAATCCATCATCGCTGCATAAAAGAGGACAAGAAGCGAGGAAGATTCTTAAAGAGGTAAGAGATAACGTACGTGATGCTCTTAGCATTCCAGATGATAAAGAAATAGTTTTTACGTCTGGTGCAACTGAAGCAAACAACCTCGTCATGAGAGGAATGAAAGGCTATCTGCATGTAATTTCAGCTATAGAGCATCCTTCAATTCTTAATTCTGCATGTAATCGACATATAATACCCGTTAATCAAGAGGGTATTATTGACTTTTTAGAGCTAGAGAAAATTCTAAGCGAACTTGAAGGGAATAAAGTAATAATTTCAGTGATGATGGCTAATAACGAAACTGGAGTTATCCAGCCTGTTAAGGAAATAGCTAAAATGGCACATAAATTCGGGGCAATCTGTCACACTGACGCTGCTCAAAGTGTTGGGAAAATCAAAGTAAATATGGAAGATTTAGGAGTGGATTTACTTACTTTATCTGCTCACAAATTTGGTGGTATAGCAGGTAGTGGAGTTTTAATATTTGACAAAAAGCTTGTAATAGAACCTACTATAATAGGTGGTGGGCAAGAAAAAGGATTGCGTGGTGGTACAGAAAACATTATTGCAATAGTAGGTCTTTCTGCTGCATTGCAAAACATTCCAGATCTTCTATCAAAGATGGATGAAGTAGAGAAGCTGCGTGATCAATTGGAGTATGGGTTATTAAGTCTTGTCAGTGATATCAAGATCTTTGGCAGAAATTCTAAAAGATTGCCAAATACAAGTTTCATTTATATGCCGAGAGTGAAGAATGATCTGCAGCTCATGTGCTTTGACTTAAATAATATTGCAGTCAGCAATGGTTCTGCATGTTCTTCTGGAAAAGTTGGGCCTTCTCATGTTTTGCTTGCAATGGGAGCAACAAAAGAGCAAGCAGAATGTTCAATTAGAATCAGTATAGGTCCGGAGGTTAAACCGCGAGACATAGAAAAAATAGTGGATTGTTGGTATAGTATCTATAAGAAGAATGCTTTAGTAAATGCAAAAACTACTTTCACCATTCCCCTTAAATCATGATAGAGGGAATGGTGAAAGTAATTTCTATTGCCAGAGGTTGTTATAATAGTTAAATGCTGCTGAAAACCGATTTGCTTATAGTTATGGAAGAAATTCTCTAATTGCATACCACATCATTCAATTGTAGTATGTCATTTTATACTTGATAAAAACGCTGTATTGTATTATAATATATCATCAAGAGATAATAAGGAGTTACATATGTCTTATATGAAAAACGAACAGGATATTCGCTCTCAGGGCGTTTATTATAGTGCTGGACTCAGGAGTTACCTAACTAAAGTATACAATTATATGGCTTTAGCTTTAGGTGTTACAGGGCTTGTTGCGTTTTTAACAGTGTTTTCTGGTCTTTTCCAGGTGATTTATTCCAATCCTGTTCTATCGCTTGTGGTAATGCTATCTCCAGTTGCATTGGTGTTTTATATGTCTTTTAGGCTTCAACACCTAAGTGCTCAGTCAACACTTACTGTATTTTTTCTATTCTCAGTTTTAATGGGAATTTCTTTATCTCATATTTTTATAATTTATACTGCAGAAAATATAGCGAGAGCATTTTTCATTACATCGATCATGTTTGGTTCTATGGCTTTATATGGTAATACTACAAAAAAAGATCTTACCAGCATGGGTTCTTTTTTGATTATGGGAATCTGGGGGTTAATCATTGCATCTATAGTTAATCTGTTTCTTGGAAGCAGTCCTCTCTATTTTGCAATATCGTTTGTATCAGTGATAGTGTTTACTTTAATGACCGCATACGATGCTCAGAGAATCAAAGATGTTTATTATAGATATAATGATGGCTCAGAAGTTGCAACTACTAAGCTGGCAATACTTGGTGCAACTAATCTTTACTTTGACTTCATCAATATATTCCTCAATTTACTCAGGTTACTTAACTTGTTCAACAATAAGGATTAGATGATTTCCTTTTTAAGGGGAAACAATAAAAGTTCTATAGTTTTCCTCCTAATATCTTTAGTGGTATTGATGCTGTGTCTTGCATATGCTTCAGTACCGTTGTATAGCATCTTTTGTAAAGCTACTGGATATGGTGGCACAACGAGAAAAGTAACTAATGCAACAATAAATGCAACTGACCAAAAAATCAGGGTTCACCTTAATGCTGATATAATATCAGGTCTGCCTTGGGAATTTAAATCAGAAACTAACTACATCGATACAAATATAGGGCAACAAAGTTTAGTATTTTATTATGCAAAAAATTTATCTGATCAGCCTTCTTTTGGAATGGCAGTGTATAATGTCACACCTTTTAAAGCAGGTAAATATTTCAATAAAGTTGCATGCTTTTGTTTTGAAGAGCAAATGCTGCTACCAAAACAAAAAGCGGCTATGCCCGTATCCTTTTACGTAGACCCTGAAATAATGCGTGACAATAGTACAAAAGATTTAAGTGAAATAACACTATCATATACGTTTTTTAAGCTTAAATAACAAACCTTTTCCTATTGTAATCCGAACAAGGTTGTACGATACATCTATTGAATTGAGCAGGAGCTCTTATTTGCTTTTTGCACACTGACTACTTGTGTTTCAGTGTTCGTTGTTGCTAATTCCCATCCTTCATTATTTGCTTCACAAGCATTCCAACATTGAGCCAACTCCTTATTATTTTTTACAGAATCTGGTATTTCTATGTTGGGATTTTTTTCTAATGTATGCTTAATTAGAATCTCACAGCAATTTTTGCGTTCAATTGACTTATCCTTACAATATAATTCAGCAACACACTCTAAAGCAGTGTTTCCATTGTAGTTTTCATCTGGGCTATCATTCACTCCCGCTTTTATGAGAGCCTTTAATATGTCCGGAGAATGGGTCAAAACACAGGTATGTAAATATCCTTTTTCGTTTTGCACATTAGCTCCTGCTTTTATTAAAACTTGCGCTAGATTTGTTAAAGTGTACGGTTTATAGTTAATGGCGATGGAAAAAAGACTATCTATTGGAAAGCCATCATAATCTTTCAAGTCAAATCTGTGATTAATATCAAATCCTTTTTTTCCCAAGAAGTATATAAATATTTACAATAGTCTCCTTTTTTATCTGATTTTTGCATTTTACATTTTAACCTTTCTTTTATTTTTATTATTGGTATCTAAATCGTCATCTTCATCCACTTCACACAACACATTGAATAAAACACCATAAAGCCAAGTTTCTCTGTTTGTCATAATTTGTGCCTCAAAACTATTAACAATACGCTTATGTAGTGTATAAACTCTAAATAACATTTTGCAAAATATTAATTGCTAGATAACATAATTAAAGTTTTTGTCTTACATTTATCATGGTTAGAGCTATACAAATTAAAAAAACTGGGGGGCCAGAAGTATTAGAATTTGTAGATAAGAGCATAGGTGAGCCAAAAGATGAGGAAGTCTTAATACGTCATACAACTATCGGCTTAAATCGTTATGATTTAGAACACAGAAAAGGTACACGCAAAATTAAAGATCTGCCATCAGTACTTGGAGTAGAGGCAGTAGGAGTTGTTGAAAAGCTTGGTAAAAAAATTAGTGATGGACTTAAGGTTGGAGATAGAGTTGGATATTGCACAGCTCCTCCAGGGGCATATTGTGAAAAGCGCATTGTACACCAGAAATATTTGATAAAAATTCCGAATGATATACCTGATGAAGTTGCTGCTGCAGTATTGTTTAAAGGTATGACAGCTCACTATTTAGTTAATCAATCTTATAGAATCAGGCCTGGTGCTTTTGTACTAGTTCATGGAGCTAATGGTGGTTTGGGGCAAATAATATGCCAATGGGCAAAGGATAAAAAAGGTGTAGTGATAGGTTCTATAAGCTCTGACGAAAAAATGAAGATAGCTTTACAAAGTGGCTGCACATACGCAATAAACTACAATGATAAAGACTTCGTTTCTAAAATCATGGAGATTACGAAAAATAGAGGAGTAGGTGCGGTGTATGACCCTATAGGTTACGCTACAAGCAAGCTCTCTTTTGAATCTTTAGGTAAGTTTGGCATATATGTTTCCTATGGGCAGATATCAGGTAATGCTCCTATTAATTTCTCTTTACTTAGTTCGCGTTCGTTATTTGCAGCTGGAACTTCGATATATCACTACAAGCACAATAGACTTACGTTAGTGCTTACTGCAATGGAAATTTTTGAAATGATAAGAAAAAAACTTTTAATTGTACGAATTAATAAAAAATATAAATTTGATGAAATAATAGAGGCTCATTGTGACATGGAAAATAGGAAAGTAAGTGGGCTAAATATTATCAAAGTTTCTTAAATAACTTAGTAACCTAAAATAATTATTCATTAAGTCATATCAACAAGAATTTCACATGGTTAGTTTTCTTATAACAAGTTAGTTTATTTGATGCAGGTGTAGAAGTTGATGATGTGTGTTCCTAGCTTTAGCTATTAGTCAATTCTTTCCATCCAAGAATCATTTTATTAGCTTGCCTCAATGTTTCAATAGAAGGCAAGTCTTCTGTGCTTAGTGGTAGACGAACAGTTTTGTGTTCTATAAGCCCAATGTCATGCAAGAGTGCTTTAGTAGGTATTGGATTGCTGGCAGTAAATAGAGTTTTGCAAGCTTGTTGCCAACTGTCTGCCTGAGGGTTCTCGCCACTCATGCATTGCTTAACATATTCATGTACTACACGTGGCCAAACATTGGCAGCAACAGAAACCAGACCAGCCGCACCCTTAGCAGCCATATCGGGTATCATATTATCATCTCCGCAAAAGACCTCAATATTTGGTGCAACTTTCTTATACTGAGTTAAAGTATCAACGGTGCCACTTGAATCTTTGATAGCCCAAAATTTTTCGTGGCTGGATAAGTTGCGTACAGTTTCAGCGTGAAGACTCACTCCTGCTCTTGATGGAATATTGTAAAGCATGGCTGGCACATGTGCTTTTTCAAGCAGCTTTTCAAACCATAAAGTTTGCCCCATGATTCCAGGCTTTGCATAAATGGGAGTTGTCATTAGATAGCCATGAATAGGCATACCCTTGCAAAAATCAAGCCATTCAAGAGTCTGATATAGATTCACTCCTGGTACACCAATTATAATTTTCGTATTTAATTTTAGCTCACATACAAATTCAACTAATGTGCGCTTTTCAGAATCAGTAAGTGATAAGCTTTCACCTGTGCTACCTAGCAACACTACACCATTTTCAGCTTCAGCTTGCATTGTTAGTAAACGCTGCAAGCTTTGGTAATCTATACTATCTCCACTGCAATTAAAAGGAGTAACACAAGCAGTCCATAAAAATGTAGATTTCAATTGAAGTTATTAAAATGGTATTTCATCATCGATTAGTTCGTCTTTTATATCGTTGTCAAAACTTCCGTGTTTATCTTTTTGTTCTGTTTCATTTTGTTTGTATTCACTTGGCTTGTAATCAGAGTTTGACATACTGTTTCGTGAATCTAAAAGGGTAAGGGCACTATTAAAGTTATATAGCACCACCTCTGTCGTATACCTTTCGCTACCATTTTGGTCAGTCCATTTTCTAGTTCTCAGAGAACCTTCAACGTAAACTTTACTACCTTTGCGCGCAAAATCCTTAACAATTTTTACTAATCCTTCACTAAAAATTACAATATTATGCCATTCTGTCTTTTCAGAGCGCGTACCAGAAAATTTGTCAGTCCAACTTTCAGATGTGGCTATCGAAAAACTTGCCATCTCTTTTCCATTTTGTGTAGTCCTAATTTCAGGATCTTTTCCTAAATTACCAACTAATATGACTTTATTTATAGTACCACTAGACATAATTATGCTTTAAAATAAATCTCTTTATTATCTTATGTGAGAGTATTATTGTCAAATTTAATTAAAAACGCGCTTGGAGGGATTCGAACCCACGACCTTTGCCTCCGGAGGGCAACGCTCTATCCAACTGAGCTACAAGCGCAGATGTATTAGATTATTTAATAGATAAACTATCTAAATCAAATTTTTGTTCTGGATAAAGCGTAAACATAATACCTCCATGTCCAAAATGTACATTTTTAGAATTGCTTATCCGTTCTTTTGTTATCTTTTGGTTTACAGCCCATGAAAAAGTTACATAATTTTCAGTTACTGAGTGCACTTTTAAATCCTTAGTATTTATAAACAACTTTCCATTTACCCATATTTTCCATGTATCGGGGGAAAAGTATAAAATTGAATCTAAACTGACTACTTTACAATTGAAATTTTCTTCCTCTGTAACTCCTGAAGACTGTAAGTTAAACTTTTCCATCTCACTAACTATTCTATTAACCTGCTCTTCATCAAAAAAAATGCTTTTTATGCTACCATATTGCGATAAAGTACTCTCTGCTGCCTCTTTTATTATATCGTCTCGATCTATATAATAATTGTTGATAAAAAAACACTCCTTCGCACGCAAATTTGCTATATCAATGAAGTCATTTATTTCTTGATTTCCAACTTTTAAAATACTTTTTAAGTACTTCTTTTCTATAATCATTCCATCATTAGAATGATGACAGACCATTTCATCATTGCCTTGTCTTTCTATATATACACATAAATTTTCACTATTTAACCCTAATATTTTATGCTCAATAAAATCTTCATTACTAATATGCTGTTGGCAAGAATATTTTTTACAAATCCCTATATTTTCTACAAGATCTTCGCAATTGCAATATGCACTAAAATTAAAAAATAGCAGCGTAAAAATAAAAAACAACTTTATATTCATCTACTTAATATGGTATACCAATCAAAAACTATACTAGCTCTCACTATCTCTATCATATTACCACTTAAAATCTGGTTTATAACTTTAGCATCTATATTTCTCTGCTTATTCAAGGTAAGAGATCTGATCATAACATAACCAGGAAGATTTGGAATAGACTGTAGAAATAAAAAAATATGCTTATCGCTAATTGAGCTTAAACTTAGAACCACTTCACTTCTTATTACTTTTGTATGTTCACTTTTATTGTGGAGTTCAGCTTCTTCAGGTATAGAAATTGATATTTCAGGTTCTAACATGTAGTGTTTTTTATATAGCTTGTTAAGCTCAAAATTTAAATTTGTAATGTATCTGCTACTATGTAAGTTTGAAGAAGAAATTCTTTTCCATAAATCTAGGTTTTTATTTAGAACGACTTCTTTCTTTTGAATTTCAATGATCTGTAAATTAATAGAGCGTATTTCCTCAGCTGCAGTTTGATTTTTATTATAAACCTTTTTGTTATAGATAATAAAACACGTTGATAACCCTATTAATACAATAGATAACAATAAGTAATATATGCACTGAATTGTAGCTTTTCTTTTTAGTTGAGAGATAGTCATCAATCTACATTGCCTCTCCTATTTCAACATCAATAGATAGATTTTTCTCTTTAGTAGTAGGTAAGCTAGAAATACTAATATCATGAGTACGGAAATTATCGTTTAAATTTTTCTGTAGTTTCTCGTATTGATAAGAAATGTCTTTACCAGATTGAAAATTAAACCTTAAAGTTGTGGTAATATAACTTTTTGCCTCATTATAATTCCACTCAAATAATTGAAGCTCTACATCTGGTACTTTTAGCTTTTCTACATACTTAACTTGTGTGAGAGGAGAGTACTCTATTTTTGATAAAATATTATTGATATTAATAAAATCGTAAACTTCATCTATCTTTTTTACATTATAGCTTTGGCTAAGTTTTATTAGTTTGTTATTTAAAGCACTCCGCTTTGCAGATAAATTATCAGCAATATTAAAATTCGAATACAAATTCCGCAAACAAAAGGTGTTAATTACAATTAAAGTCAAAAGGAGGTATAGAAAAATCCGAGGAGAGTTTAAATAAAGGTAATTGAATAGATAAAATTCTTTAGTTTCTTTTGTATTAAAAACATCTGTTGGCTTATTCTTAAAGCTATGGAACAAAATTGTAGTATCACAAAAGCTATCTTTTTCGCATATAGCTAATTCTGCTCCCAATAGTTTACCTAGCTCATATGGAGTCAATATGTTCACACTATTCTCTGAAAAATTTATAACTGATAAACTAGATTTAATAGCTTCTGATACTATGATGCAAAGGTCGATAGGGTCATTTTTTTCAAATCCAAACTTAGTTAAAGATTGAATTGTATTTTTCACTTCCTGATATATTTCACCAGCAATGATTCCTGGTAAATTATCATTAGTAAATGGTATTAAACGTGTAAATATCATTTTGTTCTCTTTAAGAACCACTTGTCTATAGCCACCTGTTTTAGTTGCAGCAACTATAATTTTCCAGTTACTAGGATCTTTGTGTAGAATCTTTTTTGCTATACTGACTAGTTCTATAGGAAACATTAATATTCCTTTAAAGTTAGAGCCTATTTCAACAAACACGTCCAACCAATATTCTATTAAATGATTTGCTTTTGATGAAACAAATAGATACCACCAGTTTTGATTAAATTTATTCGGCTTTTCGACCAAGAGAATAGAATTTATATCGTTATTATGAGCAAAATGCTCTACTTTTGTTTTTGCTGATAGATAAGCACTAATCCTATTTACTCTTGGGATAGACTGTAGCAAATAGTTCTGATCAGTGTGATTGAGAACCAGATATAAGGGTGCTTTTTTATCTGATGAGAGACATGAAATTAAGTCAGAAACAACTTTATTATTTTTGTCCTTAGCAAAATATCTTTTATTTAAAGTATCATTTTTAAAATATAGTAACATTGTGCCTTCTTTTCCTATAGAAAGCATAAACTTACTTTTGGGTTTTGACCCAAACATATTAACAAAGTGTATACTCATCTAGAATTAAAAAGGTAATTTATTGAAATTCATTAAACATTAGATGACAATATTACTTATATTATAAGTTTTTGATAAAATTAGTAGTAATATTAACCCTTTTGTATGATGAAGGTTTTTTATATTTGTGCTAGACACAACTTAACCTGACAAACGAGGATTAATTATATCTCAGCTTGATATTTTATTCTCCAACAGACTGAAAATTGAATTGAGCTAAAGACTTGATTTGACGCACGTTGTTGCACATTACCATTTAGTATACTTGAACTGAACATTTTCAGTGAATCCATCTGGCATGACTGAAACTTTTGTATTCATATTTATTTTTAAGTAATTTACTAGCTCATCAACTAATATATCAGGAGCAGAAGCACCTGCAGTAATTCCTATTTTTTCTGCGCCCTGCAACCAATTTTTGTTCATACATTTATAATTATCAATCAAATAGGCTCTTTTTCCTGTGGAAATGCACAGGTCTAATAAACGGTTTGAATTTGAACTGTTTTTGCTTCCTACAATTAACACTACGTCTGTAATTTTAGCCAATTTTTTAACAGCGTTCTGCCTATTTTGTGTTGCATAGCATATATCTTTTAAGTCGGGGCCTGTAATGCTTGGAAATCTGAGCTTCAGTGTAGCAATAATTTCTTTGGTATCGTCAATACTTAACGTGGTTTGTGTTACATAAGATAAATTATCTGGATCTTTGATTTGTAAATTGTATACGTCTTGCATAGTTTGCACTAGAGATATAGGATTACTTACTCTTCCTATAATTCCTTTAACTTCTGGATGATTTTCATGTCCAATTAGAATTAATTCTTTACCACTATCCTCATACCTTTTTGCCTCTTTATGTACTTTGCTAACTAATGGACATGTTGCATCAATCACTTGAACACCCTTTCTTTTTGCCTCATCCTCTATACTTTTCGACACTCCATGTGCGCTAAAGATCAATATTCCTTTATTGTCTTTAATGTCTTCTATGCTGCTTACAAAAACCACTCCTTGTTTCTTGAAGTCCTCTACTATATACTTATTATGAACGATTTCGTGTAGTACATAAACTTGGCGTTCATTTTTGTATTTCTCTAAAGTAATTGCTAATATGTCTACAGCTCTTTTAACCCCTGCACAGAAACCGCGTGGTTCAGCTAAGATAATCTCCATTTTTTTTCAAATCAAGTAAGTATATAAACATTGCTAAAAAGCAAGCTCCGCTCACTATGTTTCATATCATGACTGCTTTACTATAATTTCAAATTTATCATTACCAAGATTTTTGTTAATATACCAGGAACCGTCATCTTTAATTACAAATTCAGGACCCTTAAGGTCTCTTTTTATTGTCCTTCCATCTTGGCCATCCATAGCAATATGGATATCGAATGTAACGATGTCTAGATTTACCATAGCCTTTTTCCCACTTTGTGAATTTAGGCTAAACTTGCCCAACATGACATCATTAATACTCACTTCTCCTGCATAAGTATCACACTGACCATCTATACAACACTCACTTTTAATATAAAAAAGATCTAACATATTTAAATCTATAAAAAAAAAGAACTAAATTTATATACTAAATACAATTCATCATTAATAAGCAACTATAGATTACTTTGGCTACAGCAATAATGCAACTGGAAGTATAACATAATTAATTGTATAAGAAACTACACTTTAGAGAAATGGTTGTTTGGTTTTTTTATTAATTTTTTTCACCATACTGTCAATCATGTGTTTTATTCCTTGATATACAGAGTATATACTTTCGTCATTACGCATATAAGCAGAGCAGGAAAATACATTATGTTTTTCATCTTCTATTGATAACTCTGTATCGCATGTTATATGTTCGCCGCCGAGCTTCTCTATCAACTGGTCTTTGTCGTTTCCTATAGTTACCTTAATCTTACTTTCTTCTTTACCTATCTTGCTACTTAAAATTAAAACAATAATGGCTGGAGATATACATATAGTTCCTATTGGCTTTTTTGCAACAAAGAACTCTGAGACTAATCTTTCAAACTCAGGCATTACTGTTTTATTTTCAGCTAAGTCAGATAAATTTTTCGCAACTCCATATCCACCAGGTACGACTAGCATGTCAAAATTTTCAGCTTTAGCTTCTCTTAAATCATTTATCTCACCTCTTACAATTCTTGCTGATTCTACAAGTACATTCCTTTTTTCTTTTACTGCTTCTTTTGTTTTGTGATTCATAACTTGTGTGATATCAACATCAGGAGCAAAGCACGTGACTTCAACTTCCTGCTGATCAAACACAAGCAGAGTTAAGACTGCTTCTCTCACCTCTGTGCCGTCGAGGTGGCCGCATCCTGATAAAACCACAGCGGCTCTTAATTTTTTCTCACCCATAAAATACCTTGATTTCATATAATCTAGGTATTGTAATACAAATTCCATATTTGGAAAGGAGTAATTATTTTATGTCAATTATAATATAATTAATAATTAGCATATATAATTAGGCATATTTATAATTGATAGGAATTGAATATGGTACAAGGTGGTACAACAAATCCAACCAATTCGGACGAGTTCATTGAAAATGTAGTAAGATATATTAGTGAAAAAGGAGATTTGTTACAAAAATTGCAGGATCTATTAAAACTACGTGGCTTTGAAAAGAAAGGTGAAATTTCTAATACACCACCTATCGATGATATGTCTAAATTTCTGATGGAAAATAAAAATGTTTTTGGGAGTGTAATAGGTCTTATATTGGAGAATTTTGAGAAAAACAAAGTTGAATCAAAAGAATTTTTGGAACAAGGAAATAAAGTAAAAGGCATGGAGAAAGAGCTTGAAACTTTAGGCAATCAACTGTTAGCTCAGGGGGTAATAAGTGGAGCAGCAGTGACAACACTAACAGGTGTACTAGCAGGTTTATTAACAGTAGGAGGAGTGACTGGTGCATTAATTGGTGGTGGGGCAGCATTCGTAGGGTTTGTAGCACTAGTTGCTATAGTTGCTATTGGTTATGCTATATATCAGCATAGAGGTGAGATAAAAGAAGGAGCGATTAAAGCAGGAAAAGCAGTGAAAAGTTTTGTGAAAGATGTGATCGATAAATTACCTACGATTCAAGCAAGAGAGAATAATTTTGGAAAGTTAATAAGCAATGTGACAAAACAGGATCTTAAAGCTACTGGAGAAGAAAGAACAATTCTTGATAATAAAGTAAAAATAATAGAAATGCTCCGAAATGAAGAGCAGCGATCTGCTATACGAGAGTTAGTAAAGGATGGAGACATTAAAGAATTTTCAGAAAAGGATATGGAAAGACTTCTACAAAAGGGCCTCAGTACTCATGAGAGTGATGAGAAAGCACTTGAGGATTCTATAGAAGAATTAAAAGCTGCAATTACTTCAGATAGCAAAACAGTAGAAGATTTTATACAAGAGGTGAATAATAAAGCTAAAGAAATGAAGCCAAGTTCTACAGTGAAGGAGTCAAATTCTGAACAAGTTGATGGAAACAACATGAAAAAATAGAATTGATGCATTTGGGGAGCATTTTGATGTAAAAATGTATCTGTCTATCTTATTTTGCCACCCTGCTAAGCGGACACAAAAAATTACTTCCGCATATTTTAAATCTGATTATAATAACAATTATAGATATTTTTAGAGCTCAAAAATCTATCTTTGTCTGCAGACCTTTTTTATTAAACTCATAAAAAAATGTAGCGTATCCTCTTCAGTGTATACTTAATTTCTGTCATGTGTGCTCTGCATTTTTTTCTAATCTTTTTTACAGGGGGATTTTATGTCCAGAATTCCAGATATTTGACCTTTACTTTAGCTAATAAAAACCAACTGGTACCTGCGGTTTTTATAGCTACGTTTCTCAAACAAGTTTCAAATGAATAGATTTCTTGCATAACTGGATTCAAAAGTTGATGTCATTCTAGCGCGTGACGCTAGAATCCAGTCCTTTTGTGCAAAAAACGTTGTAAAGTGTTTACCAACTTAGTTGGATCCCAATGGGCTTTGTTGCATCGCTCAAGTGAAAAGAACTGGCAGTTACTGACAAAATTCATTATAAAACAGCCATTTAACTGTTGAAGAAAAAATATGCCACAGAAAATGAAAGTCAGTAACCAAAACGAATATAACAAATTCCTTGAAAAAAGGGGGAATATTTTTCGTTACATCGATGAAGCTATCGAAAATTGGTATGAAAATAGTCCAAAAATGCAGGGCGGCAACTATATTTATAGTGATAAAGTTGTGATTTTGGTGCATATAATCGTCAGTTTCTTTAGAATTGGTTTAAGACAAACAGTCGGGTTTATAAAAGGGTATTTGCAACAAATAGGAAGAGATTTGCAGCTATTCACAAGCATCAAAAAAATTAATATTAAGATAAATGATTGCAGGATTGATAAAAGCAACATGGAAAATATTGAAATTATCATAGATAGCACAAATTTACAGTAACACTCCTGGCCACAAGGAAAACAGTGCAGATAGAAAGTACCGAAGCTACGAGCAAGTAAGAAAGTTACATGTTATGTTAAGTGTGAATAGTAAAAAAGCTATAGCTGCAAGATACAGTAATGGCGTCTACTCTGACCACTTGCGATTTGCTTGAAGAAGTTAATTTTCAGCACAAAATAAAAGCATTATATGCAGATAGGGCATACGATAGGCAAAAACTTTATAAATTGTGTAAGAAATACGATATAAAAACAAAAGTTCTACCAAAAAAGGATGCAGCAGAACATTCAAAAATAGATTATATGTCTGACAGGAATGCTGCTATTAGGTTAATAAAATTATACGGTGAAGATGGCATGAAAGAATGGAAAAAGAAGTAAATTATGGGAAAAGATCTTATATTAAAGGGTTTTTCTCAAGATTAAAGCAAATATTCGGATTTAGTTTTAGGAATAAATCTGAGATAAATCGAGAAAAAGAACTAAATGCTATTTGCTTAATAAATTCACTGATATTGGTATGGCTAAATTTGAGATAGTTACATGAATTTACCATAAATCACCATCTCATAAAGTGTGATGCAACAAAGCCATCCCAGTGTCAGCTACTCTGATGACACCAAAGGGGCACTTGGATAGAGGCTACTTGAATAACACCATCATAAGGTGAAACTAGATTCCAGTGTCAAGCACTGGAATGACATCATCTGCTATGCAAATTACCAAAATGTTCGTACAGCTGTGACTGGTTTGAGTTTTGTACATCTATCCTGCAAACGCTATGTAAATAACAACTATACATTTATCTTCAAGATTATTTACCAAGTATAGACATCAGCTCATTCCATTCTCTTTTACCAATGCCACTTTCTTCTCTCGTAACATTTTCTCCTTTTATTAGCTTGCGAATTATTTCAAGACCAGTTTTTGAAATGCAGGCTGATTTTAGCGAGTATTCAACAAAAGCATTATAGGCCAGCGGGACCCATTTCTTCACTATGTCCAACATAACTTCTGCATAGACTCTAATTTCATATTGGGCGTGCTGATCAGCTCTAAGCCTTAAAAAGTGAAAAAGGTTATGTAAATCTATTTTCCAATAAAACTGAGTATAGTAATTAAGTGTTAGATTAGTTCGGGCAATTTCCCTTGCAAGGCCCTGTTCAATAAATTTCTCATAATGAGAATATACTAAATTAGAATCATTTATTAGAGAATCTATTATTTCTTTTGAAGTACTTGAGTCAAAAGCTTCACCGCTGCCTTGTTTATTATTATCAGATTGTTTTGCAACCTGTTCTGGTATATAAAATTCATTATCAAGTATCGAATACCTTCCGGAATATTCATTCACATTTGCAGTTCTGTGTCTTATCCACTGTCTTGCAATAAAAATTGGAAGTTTCACGTGAAACTTAATTTCACACATTTCAAATGGAGTTGTATGATGATGTCTCATCAAGTATTTTATAAGCGCTTCATCTTGATTTATCTGTTTCGTTCCTTTTCCATAAGAAACGCGAGCAGCTTGAACTATGGCGCTATCAGAGCCCATATAATCAATTACTCGAACAAATCCATGATCTAACACCTTATGTTCTTCGTATAGAATTTTATCTATCTCTTTTACTGTAGTTCGCTTAGTTGTCTCATTCATAATATATTCTCAAGATGAAACAGAGATATCAGCTCCACATGAATTGAGTTTTTCGTGCATTGCCTCATATCCTCTCCATAAATGATGTGAGTTGTTTATTGTAGTTTCTCCTCTAGCCACCAAAGAAGCAAGCACCAAAGCTGCCGTTGATCTTAAGTCATTAGCATATAGATTAGCTCCAGATAAGCTCTTTATTCCACTTATAGTAGCTTTATTTTTTTCGATGCTGATATTAGCACCTAATTTTCTTAGCTCATTTGCATGTGCAAATCTACTTTCAAAAACGTTCTCTTCAATGATTGATATTCCACCTGCAATTGACATAGCAGACATTAGTTGTGGTTGCATATCACTGGGAAAGTTGGGATATGGATTTGTTGCAACGTGAGCAGATTTAATAGAGCCATTTTTTCTAGAAATAATAATACCATCATCATGTAACTCAACTCTGGCTCCTATAGTCTTCAATTCATTTGCAATACATTCTATATCAGACAAACTTACTCCTTCTAACTTTAGCTCGCCGTCGGTAATGACAGCAGCCAAAGCATAAGTACCGGCCTCTATCCGATCTGGTATGATTGTGTGGACACATCCGTTTAATTCATCAACGCCTTCTATTGTGATTTTTGTGTTGTTAACTTCAATATTGGCACCCATTTTTTTTAGAAACTCTATTAAATCAAGAACTTCCGGCTCCGTTGCGGCATTGTTTATTGTTGTTACTCCTTCTGCAAGTGTTGCTGCCATGATTATGTTTTCTGTTGCGCCAACACTTACTTTTTCAAATGTTATTTCTTTGCCTTGCAATTTCCCCTTTGTTGTTGCAGTTATATTACAGCTATCAATTTCAATTTTAGCTTCCATTGCTTCAAGTGCCTTGATATGAATGTCAACAGGACGTTTTCCAATATTACATCCACCAGGAAATACTGTTGAAACTCTACCAAATCTGCTGAGCATTGGACCTAGCATTAAAAAAGATGCTCGCAGTCTGCTTGCAATTTCATGTGATATTAAATGGTTATTGATATTGCTACAGTCAATTTCCAAAGTATGATTTGCTTTATAGTCTTTATTGCATATAAAATTTACTTCTGCACCAAGACTCTTAAGCAGCTCAGACATCAAATGCACGTCAATTAAATCAGGTACGTTATGCAAAGTTATTGAAGAATTACTGAACAAGCTTGCCGCCATTATTGGCAAGACGGCATTCTTTGAACCATTAATCTTGATTTTTCCAATCAAGGACTTATGGTTACTTCTTACTAATATTTTATGCATTTAATCAAGCGATAGAACTTATCAAGTAAGTATAATAGGTTAGCGGTAAAAGGCAAAATTTTGCTTTTTCTTCTTCTGTCATTCGAGTAGCTGACACTGGGATCCATTTCTTCATCATCATCAAAATGTTATATTTCAACATTACTTTTATGCTGACCAATTTAACTGGATTCCAGTTGGCTTTGTTGCATCACTCTTCGGATAATAGGTAACGTGGAATAAATTCATGAAGCTATCTCAAATTTAGCCATGCCTATATCAGTAAATTTGTTAAGCAAATAACACTTGAGTAGCAGTTCTCTCTCACGATTAACCTCAGATTTGTTTCTAAAACTAAAACCAAATGTTTGCTTCAGTCGCGAGAAAAAACTTTCTATATAAGATCTCTTCCCATAATTTATCTCTTTTTTCCACCTCTTCATACCATCTTCATCATATGACTTTATGAGCTTGATTGTAGAATTTCTCTCATCCATATAATCCAACTTTGGATGCTCTACTGCATTATTTTGCGGAGGAATCCTTGTCTTTATGTCAAGCTCATCGCACAGTTTGTATAACTTCTTTCGATTATATGCCCTGTCTGCATATAGTGTGCTTATATTATATTTAACATCAATCCTTGCAATAAGATCACATGCTCCATAGTGGTCAGAATAAACTCCGCCACTGTATTTTGCTGCTATAACTTTTTTGCTACCTATCTCTAGCATTACATGCAGTTTTCTTGTTTGCTCATAGCGGCGATACTTTCTATCTGTACCATTTGCCTTGCTATGACCTGGAATATTATTGTAGATCAGTACTATCTATGGCAATCTCAATATCTTCTGTATTATTTTTATCATGTCTTCGATCATTAATTTTGATGTTAAGTTTTTTAAGCCTTCTTGAGGCCTGGGAATAGCTAATAACTTGCAAGTTTTTCCTTACTTGCTCAAGGTACCCTGCTATAAATCCCGCTGTTTGTCTCAGACCTATTCTAAATAAATAAGTTATTATGTGAACCAGAATCACGACCTTATCGCTATAAATATAGTTGCCACCAGCCATTTTTGGACCTTTTTCGTACCAATTTTCTATGGCATCATTGACGTAATAAAAAATATTTCCCCTCTCTTGGAGAAATTTGTTATATTCATGGCAGTTACTGACTCTCATTTTTTGTGGCATATTTTTCTTTAGTAGGTTAAATGCTTGTCTTATAGTGAATTTTGTCAGTAACTGCCAGTTCTTTTTATTTGACCTATGCAACAAAGCCATTCCAGTTTCAGCTACTCGAATAACATTTTCGTAGTCGATTCAAAATAGCATAATTAACTACACCTTTCCAAAGATGAGAGACGCGTTGGTACCACCAAAACCAAATGAATTAGAAAGCGCATATTGAATTTTATGCTCTTGAGCTTTAAGTGGTACAAAATTTAAATCACACCCTTCTGAAGGTTTGTGTAGGTTTAAAGTTGGTGGAACAATTCCATTGTTTAATGCAAGGATACTAAATATTGCTTCAACACTTCCTGCGGCACCAAGTAAATGTCCTATAGAAGATTTAGTCGAGGAAACAGGTATTTTATAGGCATAGTCACCGAATAACTGCTTCATTGCTATTACTTCAACTTTATCCCCAAGTTTTGTTGAAGTTCCATGTGCATTGATATACCCAATTTGACTTGGGCTTACTTGTGCACTCCTTAAAGCAAGTTCCATTGCCTTAAGTGCGCCTCTTCCTTCTGGATGTGGTGCTGTGATGTGGTGCGCATCTCCTGTTAACCCATATCCAGTGAGTTCTGCATATATTTTTGCTTCCCTTTTTTTTGCATGTTCATATTCTTCCAGAACTAATATACCTGCCCCTTCGCCCATGACAAATCCATCGCGTTCTTCGTCCCATGGCCTTGAGGCCTCTTCAGGCTTATCATTGAATTTAGTTGATAGCGCCTTCATCGATGCAAAACCTGCAATTCCAACTCTGCATAACGCACTTTCTGCTCCGCCTGCAATCATAATGTCAGCTTCACCGAGTTTTATAGCTCTTGCTGAGTTTATAATCGCATGCGCACCTGTTGCACATGCAGTTACCGCTGAGTCATTTGGACCTATAAATTCGTATTTAATAGAAATATGACCAGATATCAAATTTATTAGACTTGCAGGAACAAAAAATGGGCTAACACGTCTAGGCCCCTTCTCCTGCATGGTAATTACATTTTCCTGAATTGACGGAAGACCACCTATACCAGAACCAATAGCTACACCTATTCGCTCTTTATTAATATTTTTATTTTCCAAAATTAGTGAATCTTCTACTGCCTGAACAGCTGCTGCAATTCCGTAGTGAATAAAACGATCTGTTCTTTTTAGGTCTTTTTCAAAAATATAATCTGGTGGATTAAAATAGTGCTCAATGTTATCGGATTGCACAGGCACCTGCCCTGCAACCTGACAAGCAAGATCAGAAGAGTCGAACCTATCTGTATTGATTGCTTTGATGCCAGATTTACCTTCTTTCAGCTTTGACCAGGTGTTATTAACATCTGCTGCTAGTGGAGTAATTAAGCCAACACCGGTAACTACTACTCTTCTGCTCATTCAACATCAATTGTTTGCTTTGTTTACTACATATTCAACTATCTGTTCCATAGTTTCCATTTTTTGCGCATCTTCATCAGGAATCTCTATACCAAATTCTTCTTCAGCTGCCATGATTATTTCAACTGCATCTAAACTATCTGTGCCATGATCTGAAAGCTTTGAAGAACTACCAAATCCCTCTACATCCTTACTGATGTGCTCTAGTATAATCTTCTTTACTTTTTCTTCTATATCTTCCCTAGTGCTTTTTGCCAATTCGCTCATTTCTTACTAAAAAATAACCTATTCTCTGATGTTATAAGAAATTTTGATGTTTGCAATAGCTTTTATGATTATATAAACTATTAAAAACTTCCTATCTCTTAGCACTCGATAGTTAATAAATTTAAAAATGCTAGACGAAACAACAAAAAATTTGCTTGTTGTAGAAGTGAATAAGCTCTTACCTGAAAATAGCGAGAATAGACTTATATCAGCTATGCGTTATGTGCTTCTTGCTCCTGCAAAACATATACGTTCTTTTTTAGTTATAGCATCTTCGTCGATATTCAACATAAAGGTTGAAAAAGCAATAACAGCAGCAGCAGCAATTGAATTTATTCATGCTTACTCCCTAATTCACGATGATCTGCCATGTATGGATAACAGTGACACCCGCAGAGGCCAGCCAAGCTGCCACAAAAAATTTGGTGAAGCAACAGCAGTACTGGCCGGAGATGCATTACTTACCCTGGCTTTTGAGGTATTATCTTTGTTAAATTGTGAGATCATAAAAGTGCTCTCTCAAGCAATAGGAATGAAGGGAATGGTGGGAGGGCAGATTTTAGATATAGGTGCAGATTTTGACAAAATAAAAGAAATTCATTTGATGAAAACTGCAAAACTATTTGCAGCTTCATGTGAAATAGGGGCTATAATAGGCGGCGCTACAGACAAGGAGCGGGAAGCATTATATAACTATGGAATAAATCTAGGGCTTATTTTTCAATCCAAGGATGATATCGAAGACTATGAGCAAGATAAAACAAACAATTTAATGTCCGTGCTTGGCAAAAATGAAATGGAAAACTATATAGATAGTCTCTTTAAACAGGCCTCAGATAATTTAAGTACGCTTTCAGGGAATACTAATGACTTATATGATTTATTGAATCAAGTAAAAAAAGATGGTTAGAAAAATTATATTACAAATGTTTATCTCTGTAGTAATGATTCTCACTTTAGCTTCTGCTTTTATAATTACGGTTGTTTATATAAACAAAGATAAACCAGAGAAAAGGGAAAAGCTTTACGAAATAAATGCTACACATGGTGGTTTGACACAGATGATAGCAAGTTATTTGGTCAGGCCGATACTTGAATCAGCTCTTGATCGTTATATTGAAAAGCATGGGTTAGCAGAATATTTAGAAGAAATAACACAGCAAAAAGAAGAAGAGATGATAAACTTTTATGAAATTACTGAAGGCAGTGGCAGTAAAGTTTTCTGTGGCCAAGAAGTTCTGCTACAAATGTACAAAGTCTCCAACAACCTAGCAACGCTACTTCCGACTGATGTCAATTTGAAAATAGGTCAGGATTACTTAAAAGAAGTGAGTTTAGGGGTAATAGGTATGAAAGAAGGCGGAGAGCGTGTAGTTACTATTGCTGCTGATGACAACAAAATGAGTTTTAACTCTTATTACATCAAATTGATTGAAGTAAAAGATAAATATCCCGATTCAGTAAATAACCTGATGATTTTTAATGACTTAATTAACAAAACTGGAAAACGAGTAAAATGTGGCGATGAGATATCAGTTCAATATAGCATAAAGAGACATAATGGTGAGTATATAATCAAAGATCAAATAGTGCAGTTTAAGGTTGGTGACAAAAAAATACCACTTGCTATAGAACTTGGAGTTGTGGGAATGAGAGCTGGTAATAAAAGAACAGTTCTTTCTCCACCTGATCTTTTAACTGATGTGTTAACAAAAGGCATAGATTGTGATATTGCAATAATTGATTTAAGCTTGAATTCTACTATTGAAAAATAGCTTAAAGAATTACGAAGTAAGAAAAAATAAAACCTCTTGAATGCTCTATATTACTTAAAGTAGGCTTCCTCTAAAGTATAAATTTAGATAAATCAAGCTGCTTTGAAATTGACTCTAGTTTATCTCTTACATATTTGCTATCTATAACAAATTTTTCACTATTTTTTTCAGAAGCGATAAAACTTATTTCATCCAAAAGCTTCTCCATGACAGTATGAAGTCTTCTTGCACCTATATTTTCCACTTCTCTATTAACTGTAAATGCTATTTCAGCTATAGTCTCTATACCATCATCAGTAAACTCAAGTGTTACATTTTCCGTTTTCATTAACGCTATATACTGTTTTAACAAACTAGATTCTGGTTCCTTTAATATTTTTATTAGATCCTCTTGAGTAAGCGCCTTAAGTTCCACTCTAATTGGCAATCTACCCTGTAATTCTGGTAAAAGATCAGATGGTTTAGATAAATGAAAAGCACCAGATGCAATAAATAATATATAGTCTGTTTTTACGGGGCCATACTTAGTTGAAACAGTTGTTCCCTCAAGTAATGGTAACAGATCGCGCTGCACTCCTTCTCTGTTGACTTCACCTTTTATTTCTGTACGTGCTGCAATTTTATCTATTTCATCTAAAAACACTATGCCTTCATTGCTAACAAGATCAATCGCTTCTTTGATTATCTTGTCTTCATCCATTAACCTTTCGCTTTCTTCATTAATCAATATTTCACGTGCTTCTTTCACTTTAACTGTAATAGTTTTTGTTTTTTTGCTCCCATTAAACATCTTGCCCACGATTTCTGTTACGTTCATCACACCAATTTGCCCACCTGGCATGCCAGGTATATCAAAAGTGGGTAACATACCCTTGCTCTCCCTGACGTTAATAGAAACTTCTCCATCTTCAAATTCCTTATTTCTCAGTCTTTCTCTGAAAACTTTTTTGCTTTCCTCGGTTGCATCTTCACCAACCATGGAGTTGACTATTATCTTTTCAGCCAAACCTAAAGCTTTTTTAGTTAAGGCTTTACGTGCTTTTTCCTTAACTAAAACTATTGCTGCGTCAACTAAATCACGTATTATCGAGTCAACATCACGTCCAACATATCCTATTTCAGTAAATTTCGTTGCTTCAACTTTTATAAAAGGTGCACCAGCAAGCTTTGCTAAACGGCGAGCTATTTCAGTTTTACCAACTCCCGTATGGCCTATCATGAGTATATTCTTAGGTATAATCTCTTCACGTAGTGGAAGTGGGACTTTATTTCGACGCCAACGATTTCTGAGTGCAATAGCAACAGCGCGCTTTGCATCATTCTGCCCGATTATAAATCTGTCTAATTCTTTAACTATCTTCTGTGGTGGTAGATCATCTAATAAAGCTTGTGAGCTTTGAATGCTGCTACTTCCTGTACCTTCATTTTCATAGAGGCTATTTTTCTCATTATAGTCATCATTATTATCAAATTGACCTACTACAGATTGACTAGAAAAATTGGCACACAAAGTTCTTGACATATTACTCCTCTATTTTTTCGATAATTAGATTATGGTTTGTATAAACACATATATCGGCAGCTATCTTCATAGCCTTTTTTGCAATCTCCTCTATTGATATTCCTTCAACGTCAATCAAAGCTTTTGCTGCAGATAAAGCAAAATTTCCTCCAGAGCCAATGGCTGCAATGCCATCTTCAGGTTCAAGAACATCACCCGTTCCTGTAATGACCAATGAAATGGACTTGTCTGCCACGATCATCATAGCTTCTAATTTTCTTAGATATTTATCCATTCTCCAGTCTTTTGCAAGTTCAACACATGCCCTCATTAACTGTCCTGGGTGCTTATCAAGTTTAGATTCTAGCCTTTCGAAGAGAGTAAATGCATCAGCTGTTGCTCCAGCAAAACCGGCAATTACGGAATCACCAGAAAGACGCCTAACTTTTTTTGCTCCAGATTTTATAACGGTATGGCCTAGCGAGACTTGCCCATCACCTATTACTACTACATTTTTGTCTCTTCTAATTGACAGTATAGTAGTACCATACATTTTACTGCTGTCATGATGAATCATTTTTTTGTTATTTTAATTCGTTATATTATATTAAGATTATAACTTATAATATAGTACTTTTCTTATAACATTTAAAGTGTAGATGCAAAACATAATTCATCCAAATCTGGAAAAAGATATAAATAATTGGTTCAAAACAAAATTTAATGGTTTTACATTACCATTTTATAGCTCCATAGATCTTAGGAATTCAGGCTACAAAATTGCTCCAGTAGACGCCAATTTATTTCCTGCAGGGTTTAATAACCTAAGTGAAGTATCAAAAGCGATAGCAGCAAAATTGATAAAAAGCTACTTCGAAACAAAACAATATAAAAAGGCCCTTATAATACCGGAGAATTACACACGAAATAAAATGTATATAGAAAATGTATTTGCTATAGAAAAGGTACTGCAACTCGCAGGTTTTGAAACTAGAATTGGCCTCTTTCATAATGAAACGTACAATTTAATAGAACAGTATGAAACTGTTGTGAAAGAAAACTCTTTGCTGAAGACAACTTCAGGATTTGTGCCTGATATTATTATACTGAACCGTGATATGACGAGCCACATTCCAGACACGCTAGAAAACGTAAAACAAGAGATAGTGCCAAGTCCATTATATGGCTGGCACAGTAGGCAGAAATTTCAATATTTTGAAATCTATCAAAAATTAGTGTCCGAATTTTGTGGCGAATTTAAAATGGACCCATGGCTTATTTCTGTGCTTACAGAAAGCTGTAATGGAGTTGACTTTAATGATGATTCATCACTAGGAGCAGTAGCGACTAAAGTTGACCAAATATTATCTCTAGTGCAAAAAAAATATGAGGAATATGAAATAAAAACACAACCTTACGTTTTTATCAAAGCAAGCAATGGCACATATGGAATGGGCATTATAACAGCAACAAGTGGAAAGGAAATATTAAATCTCAATAAAAAAAAGCGTCATAAAATGAAAAAGATAAAAGAAGGAATAGCAATCAATAGTGTTATTATACAAGAAGGTGTACCAACTATTGACATATTTAAAAGTAGTTCTGCAGAACCGCTAATATACTATATAGGAGATACTCCAACATGTTACTTATACCGATGTAATAGCAGGAAAGATGTATATTCTAGCTTGAATTCCACTGACTGTGAATTTTATGACATCAGCCAAGAAAATAAAACTTTGCCACTTTGGAATATTGTTAGCAAATTAGCAGTGCTAGCATTGGCAGTAGAAATTAAGTCTTTTCATCTCTAATAATTAATTTCTACAATGCTGCCATTATGCTGAATATGGTGAGCGTCATCAAGTCCAGTAGAAGGATCAGTACCATTATTAGGTTGATTGACAAACTTATCGATGTTTGATACTAGATATGCTATGCTTAGTATCAAACTGACCGTAACAGTTAAGTTGAAATTATAGATTATGCCACCACCCAAGTCTATTGGTATGGTTGGAAGTTCCATTCTTTTTAATATGAAGCTTAACAAGCCCAATGACAAAGCGAATGTGCTAAAAATAACTTCTTTGCCATATTTAGCAGACTTTTCAGAATCCTTATTATCTAGATACTTCTTCCATGTATAATAACAGTTTATGCATTCTGAAAATAGAAATAGAACTGCTGATGTTAAGCTAATATAACTTATTACATCCTTGTTGTTTCTAGCTAAGAAATGAATGATTTTTGTCTGCATCAATATTCCTATGACACAGTTTGCCAAGAAGGCTAAGCTACCCACAACCTGTATTGGTTTTTCAGGTTCATTTCCCCCTTTACCATTCTGAAGTTTTTTAGATTTATATCCAGCTAAATTGAGACCAAAGTGAAGAGCAAATATTATTGATGTTGGTAGTTTTATGAACTTAGAAATATCTAATATAGTACAAATATTGGATCTGTTGTTATCAATAAACTCGCAACAGAATTGCAATGAAATTTTACACAATATGCCTGTTAAACCTACTGCAATACAATACATCTTTCTAATATCATGATTGTGAGCATCATGTATACTTTCTATAAATGTATTTGGCTTACCTTTTGGCATAAATAGATAATAAAATAATAACTTTTTAATATTATACTATAAAAATCTAAAAAGAAAAGTGCTATAAATCAGTACTTTGAGAGTGATCTAAACATAAATCGGCCAAGCACTTGATAAATAAGAGATCAGTACTGAGAGTTGGTACGCGAAAGTAATATCCGTCTTTGATAATTGCTTTATACTCTATATCAAGTTCAACCAGTGTTTCAGAATGCTCAGAAACAAAAGATATAGGTGATAAAACTACAGGTATATTATCGTCTTTCGCGCGTGATAGCTCACTTTCAGTGCTAGGCTCCAACCATTTTACAGGGCCAACCTTACTCTGATAACATATTCCCCAATCAAGATCTTCAATATTCAATTTTTTTACTATTAATTTTACTGTTTTTTCTATCTGTGAAGCGTAAGGGTCGCCTTTTTTAATGATACTAAGAGGTAAGCTATGAGCCGAGAATAGGACTCTTGGCTTACCGATTTTGCTAGCTAATTTATAATATTTAGACGTCAGATTAACATGAGCTTCAATAAAGTTTTCATTGTCATAATAATGGTGAATTGTTTTTGTGTTACATTCCAGTTTGGCATTTTTTTGCCAATTCTCGATGGATGATAGAGTTGTGGTGGTTGAATATTGCGGATATAGTGGTAACAGAATGATTTCGTCAGGGTCGAATTGCTTTACGCTTTTAACAACTTCATCAGCAAATGGATGCCAATAACGCATGCAGATGAATATCTTATATACATGGTTTCCATTTTCATTTAATTTTAGTTCTAAAGCATCAGCTTGTGCTTTCGTATTCTCCAAGATTGGCGATTTACCTCCAATGTGCTCGTATATTTCTTGTGCAGTACTTTCTCGCCTTTTGGAGATAAACTTTGCTAAAAGAAAGCGGAAAGGATTGGGTAGATTGACTATTCTTCTATCATAAAATAGATTAAACAAGAAAGGACGTACTGCACTTAGTGAATCAGGTCCACCAAGGTTAAATAAGATTACTGCCTTCTTCACTGACAGCACCTTTCTTCAGGTTTGCCTATAAAATCAGCTACACACTCATCAAGTTTAGTTACAGGCACTAAATTTCTCACACTGGCATACAATAGATGAGCAGATCTCTTCATGTTACTCTGTGTAGATGCAAAGCCTCTATCGAAAACCACATCAACACAAAAACTTGGCACTGCTTCAAGAAGTTCAACAGCAGCCAAAGATATCATTATGCAGCTTTGTAGAGCCTTCAGAAAAATCGTAAGGGGAAAAAGTAAAACCCTAACAAAGAGAGAGGGAGGACTTTCATTCATTAGTTGTCCTTGATTAGGAGAATTATACTCAATATGCTGTCTGTTTTTATCAAAGATAGGAAATTTTATAATGTCTTTCTTAAATTCCTGCTCTATTTGTTTCTTGGTATAATTTTCATTATTAGTCATTTTTTTCAATAACTTTTCACGCAAGTGAAAGGTTCTTACAACAAAACATGTTGCAACCATCAGTGCAGCACATATAAGTGCGCACTCGATAAGGCTTATGTTGCCTACCATAGCTGGTAATACAAAGCAAAAAAACAGCGGTATGGCAATCATTTCACCAAATGGAACAACGTTCCTTTTCATTGCAAAAGCGGTACCTTCTTTTAATTTTGTATTATTGTGTAAGCTATACTCTAAATAACTTAAAAATGCCAAATTAAAGGTTAAAAAACCTTTTGTTCCGCAGAAAATTGATGATTTAAGATTATTCACTAGTTTCTTACGACAGTAAACCATAAACTACCCCTTGATGTTTTATTCTTGACTATAAATAAAAAATCTCTTTGATGGAACAAAAATTCACAATAAAGTAAATATACGATCTTAATATAAGGGAATGATATGGCAATTGAGAGAACACTTTCGATATTAAAACCTGATGCAGTAAAAAATAATATTACAGGCAGTATAAATTCTTACATTGAAAAATCTGGACTAAAAATTATAGCACAGAGAAAGATGCTGCTGACAAAAAAACAAGCAGAGCTGTTTTATGAAATTCATAAGGATAGGCCTTTTTTTGAAGAGTTGGTGGACTTTATGACTTCTGGGTCTGTGATAGTTCAAGTTTTAATCGGTGAAAATGCAGTCAGTAAATACAGACAAATCATGGGTGCTACAGATCCAAAACAGGCAGATAAAGGTACAATTAGGGGTGATTTTGCTAATGATATTAGTGAAAATAGAGTGCATGGTTCTGATAGTCTAGAGAATGCTCATAGAGAAATAGCTTTCTTTTTTGCTGAATGTGAATTGGTGTAGTTTTACTTTTTTACATATTAAATTTCTGAATTTTATGTTGCACTGTATAATATTAGCCCAATTTTTAGTTTAAGCAATATTAAGGGAAAGCTTTTTCATGCACAGTATAGATAATATTTAAAATGGATCATGTTGTTAACGCTTATAATAGATCTGAAGCTTCTATAGTTAGAGGAGAAGGAGTATATCTCTTCGATAAGGATGGTAAAAAATATTTAGACTTTGCTGCAGGAATTTCTACAACCTCTCTAGGGCATTGTCATCCATACATTACAGATAAACTGAAGGAGCAACTGGATTCATTATGGCACTGCTCTAATATTTTTACTATTCCTCAGCAGGAAAGGCTTGCTCAGCGTTTAACAGAACTTACCTTTGCCGATAAAGTTTTTTTCTGCTCAAGTGGACTTGAAGCAACAGAAGCTGCAATTAAATTTATTCGCCGCTATTTCTACTTAAATGGACAAGAAAAGCGCAGTCACATCATTACAATTGAAGGAGGTTTTCATGGCCGCAGTATTGCTGCAATTTCAGCTGGGGGAAATGAAAAATCACGCGAAGGTTTTGCTCCACTCCTTTCTGGTTTTGATAAAGTTCCAAGAAATAACATTGAAACATTAGAAAAGAAAATCAATAGCGAAACAGCTGCCATATTTTTAGAGCCCATACAAAGTGAAGGCGGAGTACATCCATTGGACGTAGAGTATCTTAAAAAAGTAAGAGAGATAACAAAAGCTCAAGGAATAATTTTATGCTTTGATGAAGTGCAATGCGGATATGGACGGATTGGCTCTCTATTTTACTATCAAAATATAGGAGTTGAACCTGATATGCTCACTTGTGCGAAGGCTATGGGTAATGGATTTCCTCTGGCTGCATGTTTAGTAAAAGATTATATAGCAGAAGCAATCACTCCAGGAACTCATGGGTCAACTTATGGAGGTAATCCACTTGCCATGACTGTTGGTAATGCAGTACTCGATGTAATGCTAAAGGAAGGCTTTTTTGACCATGTTAAGAAGGTCAGTAAATATCTAAAAGAAAAGTTGTTGCCTTTGACTGAAGAATTTCCGAAGATCGTTTCAGAAGTTCGTGGGGAGGGTTTATTGATAGGGATAGAGCTTAGAGTACCTTTGGCTGATAAAATTGTTAAACAATCTCTTGACAAAGGCTTAATAATGACTAAAATTTTAAATAATAGGGTAATAAGAATAACTCCTCCACTTGTTGTTGAGAATATGCATGTGAATGCAGTGTGTGATATATTTCATGATTTATTTTTTTATATTAAAGATATATAGACTTGCAAATGCTTCTTACAACATATAAAATCAACTCTGTTTCTATATCGCAATAACATCATACTTTAATGGATTGGTTATTGATTTCAGTATTGTCAGCAATTTTTTTCTTATTGATTTTATCGTTTTTGTTCTCAGGAGCAGAAATAGGGTTAACCTCAATTAGCCGATCCCGAGTGAATAAACTAAAGCTAGAAGGTAACAAAAAAGCCAAGATAATAGAGCTTTTGTTAGGTAAAAAAGAATTAACAATAGGAACAATATTACTGTGTAATACAATTATTAACATTACTTGCTCTGCTTTATTTACAGTAATATTTATAAATTCTTTTGGGAGTGAGGGCATATTTCTTTCAACATTCATGATGACGTTTTGTATTTTGCTATTTTGTGAAGTTTTACCAAAAACTTACGCCATGCAAAATCCTGAAAAATTTACATTACTTTCTGCTTATTTTATGCTGTTTTTTGTCAAGGTTCTTTCTCCATTGACATTAGGCATTCAGTTTATTGTCAATATCATTCTGAAGTTATGTGGGCTTCATAAGAATAGGGAGGTAATATCTGCAGCAGATGCAATGCGTAATATGATTACTCTTCACCGCAGTGAGGGCACTATGTTACAACAGGATTTAGATATGCTAAATAGTATACTTGATTTGGCTGAGACAGAAATATCACAAATTATGACCCACAGGAGAAACTTATTTTCTCTTGATATAGATCGAAACAAAGAAGAGTTAATAAGAGAGATTTTAACCAGTAGCCATAGCAGAGTACCTTTATGGCAAAAAGAACCAGATAATATTGTTGGAGTGGTTCACGTGAAAAATCTAATAAATGCTTTGCGTGAAAAGGATAATAAAATAGAGATTGCCAAAGTTATGTCAAAGCCTTGGTTTATACCAGAAAGTACGCCACTCAGTGTACAACTTCACAACTTCCGTAAAAACAGGAAACACCTTGCATTTGTTATTGATGAGTATGGAGCACTACAGGGAATCGTAACTCTTGAGGATATACTGGAAGAAATAGTTGGAGAAATTTCAGATGAACATGATTTGATCACAGAGAATTTTATAAAAAAGATATCCGATAATATGTATCACATAGAAGGAAAATCTACTATTAGGGATATTAATAGACAGTTACATTGGGATCTTCCTGATGAAGAAGCTACAACTCTAGCAGGTATGATTGTAAACGAGATAGAGCGCATTCCTGAAGAAAATGAAGAGTTTTCCATGTACGGTTTTTACTTTAAGATTTTAAAAAAAGATAAAAATATTATTACTATGATTGAAGTACAAGTAAAAACTGATAATACTGTAGTAGCAATTAATTAGTTGGGTTCTATGGAAGATAAAGTAAAAATAACGGCTGAAGATTTGAAGAGCTATATAGAGAGAATCGAAAAACTTGAACAAGAAAAGAGGGATGTGCAAGATCACATTCGTGATGTATATGCAAAAGCTGCAGATGAAGGTTGGGATATAAAAGTGATGAAACAGATTATTAGGCTAAGAAAGATGGATGATGATGACAGGGAGGAACAGGAAATATTACTTGATACCTACAAACGTGCATTGGGAATGAGTTACGAAGGTGAATAGTAGGATTGTAATTGGAATAAGTGGAGCATCTGGTTCTATTTACGGTGTACGGATTCTAGAGGCACTAAAAAATACCAATCATGAAACTCATTTAGTGATCAGCAGTGCTGGAAAAATAACTATAGCTCATGAGATTAAAGAAAAACTTGAAGATATTATATCGCTTGCAGATTTTTACTATTCTGAAGAAAAAATAGGAGAAAAAATAGCAAGCGGCTCATTTAAAACCTCAGGTATGGTTATTGCTCCATGTTCTATGAAAACAATGTCTGAAATAGCATCGGGGGTGACTTCCAATCTATTAACAAGGGCTGCAGATGTAACTCTAAAAGAAAGAAGAAAATTAGTTCTTATGGTGCGAGAATCTCCACTACATCTTGGACATCTCCGAAATATGTTAAAACTAACGGAGATGGGAGCAATTATTGCTCCGCCGATGCCTGCTTTTTATATTAAACCAAAATCTTTGGATGATATTGTAAATCATGCTGTTGGTAAAGTATTGAATTTATTTGATATTGCATTACCTGACTTCAAGGAGTGGCAAGGAAATGTCAATTATTATTAACGGTAAAAAAATAGCAAATGATCTCTGTGAGGAGCTATCAAAAAAAATTGATATTTTAAAGAAAGAGTATAATGTTTTTCCTTGTCTTAAAGTAATTCTTGTGGGTAGCAATCCAGCAAGTCAGGTCTACGTTCGTAATAAACAAAGAAAAGCAGAATCAATAGGCATAAATTCTGAAACTATTGTTTTGCCTGATAGTATCTCAGAAGATGAATTGATTGAAAAAGTTAATACATTAAATGAAGATTCATCTGTGCATGGAATTTTAGTTCAGTTACCTTTACCAAAGCACATCAGTGCAAGTAGAATAATTAATACAGTAAGTGTTGAAAAAGATGTAGATGGCTTTCATGATGAGAATGTTGGCAGGTTAGTTAAAGGTGAAAAAAATTGTCTGATACCTTGTACTCCCAAAGGTTCTTTGCATTTAATTCAGTCAGTTGAAAATAATCTGTCCGGTAAAAATGTGGTAATCATTGGCAGATCAAATATTGTGGGTAAGCCAATGTTTCACCTATTGTTGCAAGAAAATTGCACTGTTACCATCTTGCATTCACAAAGTAGGGATTTAGCTGATTATTGCTCTAAAGCGGATATAGTAGTTGCAGCAGTTGGAAAGCCAAATTTTGTTCAAGCAGATTGGATAAAAAAAGGTGCAATAGTGATCGATGTTGGCATAAATAGCGTTAACTTGGGAAATCAAAGTAAGCTTGTGGGTGATGTTGACTTTGAGGGAGTAAAAGAAAAAGTCAAGGCTATTACTCCAGTACCCGGGGGTGTTGGCCCAATGACAATAGCATTTCTTATGATGAACACTGTAATTGCTGCTTGCTTGCAGCGGGGAGTTGATGCTTCTGATTTCATTAATTGAGGGCATAAGAAAAATAGATACCCGTCTCTAGATAATAACATCGAATTTTTATCCAAATAGCAAACCTCTTTGCAGGATTATCTTATTCACTACAAGAAATATGCAATTTAGAACATTAAAAATTATAACGTATGCCTACTTCTATGATTGCATCTGGTATTTGTACTGGTGGCTTGAAGGCACTTAATTGCCCACTTGCAGCAATAGCAACTATCTGCGGAGTAAATTCATAATCAACACCTACCTTTAGTTTATAGGAAATAGAACTCAGTATTTTGTCTACTAAAGATGGATCAGACGTTACTTTGCTTCCATCAGCAGCTAGTAGAGCTGGAGCTTCTTGACTCTTTTCTTCCCCTTCCCTTTTATTATCGTTTTCTGTAACATCTTTATTCGTAATTTTACCTGAATCATCTCTATCTGCAACATTTTTGCCTTTAGTTTCACCTGTACTACTGCCACCGAAGCCAAAAGAAGGCAATACTTGGATATATCCACCTAAACCTACACTAGCATATAGTTTAATAGGATCAATGTCAAAATCAGGGTAATAACGGTAATTCGCCAACAAGCTAGCTCCTACTTTCCTTTTTTGTTTATCAGTTATATCACTTATGTTGGCAAGAACCTCAAGTTCAAATTTAGAATTTTTGTCATAATTATAACCAAAAACAACGCTAGGTTTCATTTTAAAAGTATCACCCCATCCAGCACCAAAGTTTAAACCTACATAGTACTGATCTGTAATAGTTTAGACTTGATCTGACAGGCATGAATTAACTGACAG
>NZ_JAFEVF010000005.1:0-26439 GCF_048054115.1 Wolbachia endosymbiont of Nasonia vitripennis
TCTTGTATGATACTCTGAAGTGTTTTTCTATTCTTGCCTATTCCCTTTCGCTTAGATCTGTTGGATACTTTTTTCTCATCTTTACCCCGTACTAAAATTTCAGATATTATAGCCTTTTACTTGTTTCCGGACAACCTCTTAATGAGAGTCCCATTTCACGGTGTTCAAATCTACTCCTTCTTGTACCATCTCCCAAAGTGGGCTCATTTCTCTCAGTCGGCCAACATTTTTAGTAATAAGATCTGTTGCGTACAAAACTTCTTCTTTGGTTGTAAATCGGCCTAGGCCAAATCTAATTGATGAATGCTCAAGGTCATGGCCATTATTTAACGACCGTATGACATAGGAAGGCTCAAGAGACGCAGATGTGCACGCAGAACCAGAACTTACTGCTAAATCCTTGATTGCCATGATGAGAGACTCACCCTCAACATAGGGAAAGCTCAAGTTTAGGTTGCCAGGAATCCTATTTTCATAGTCACCATTTAAAACAACATCAGGAAATGCTTCTTTTATCTTATTGTACAAAATATCTCTCAGTCCTTCCAATTTGCTTGCTTCTGGTTCCATTTCTTCTTTAGCAATACGTGCTGCTTCACCAAAACCGACTGCAAGGGGAGTTGGAACTGTTCCAGAACGCATACCTCTTTCTTGTCCACCACCACTGATCAATGGTGTCAATCTAACACGAGAGCCCTTTTTACGAACGTATAATGCGCCTATTCCCATAGGTCCATAAATTTTGTGGCTAGAGAGACTCATAAGATCAATGCGCATCTCATTAACATCAATTGGAACTTTTCCAAAGCTTTGAGCTGCATCTGTGTGGAAAAATATATTATACTTTCTACATATTGCACCAATTTCTTTGACAGGCTGAATTATTCCGATTTCATTATTTACCATCATCACTGAAACCAGGATTGTTTGATCAGTAATTGCTTCCTCAAGCTTTGATAAATCTATAATTCCGTTTTGCTTAACAGGCAAATATGTAACTTTAAAGCCTTCATTTTCCAGATGCCGACAAGAATCCAAAACACACTTATGCTCCGTGCAGACAGTGATTATATGATTTCCTTTATTTTTATAAAAGTGAGCAACGCCCTTGATTGCTGTATTATTTGACTCAGTTGCACCTGAGGTAAAGATAATTTCTTTGC
The DNA here is from genome assembly GCF_048054115.1 of Wolbachia endosymbiont of Nasonia vitripennis. NCBI lineage: Bacteria > Pseudomonadati > Pseudomonadota > Alphaproteobacteria > Rickettsiales > Anaplasmataceae > Wolbachia > Wolbachia endosymbiont of Nasonia vitripennis. The sequence goes on from NZ_JAFEVF010000005.1 coordinate 1,164, forward strand.
TATCTGCGTTCACCAGATCAGCGATGTGTTTCCTTGCTTTTTCCACTGCTTCTTCAGCAGTCCAACCAAATGAATGGCTGCGAGAGTGTGCATTGCTGAACTCACCAAAGTAAGGTATCATCACCTCTAAAACACGGGGATCCACTTTAGTAGTAGATTGATAATCAAGAAATATTGGTAATTTTATTTTAGCATCATGTATTTTTTTACTTTCAACATTCATAAAGCTACCACAGAGACAAAATTTACAACCATTTAATAGCACTAAAACTTAATTTTTTCAAGATATAATCTTGCATCAAGTACAAAAGTGTCATCCAAGTAGCTGACACATAACTGTACGAACATTTATTTGCGAAAGCAGTGTGTTAAATGTTATAGCCAGTTTTGCCTCAAACACAAAGGCAGTGCCCAAACACTGGGATGACACCCTACTGGTGGCAATTGCTTCCAAATCACAATGTTTGTACAATTGTGCGCCGTGTGCTGGAATCCGTTTTAGCCCTTATCTATATCTCAGTTCCACCAACAGTTATTGCGTCGACTTTGAGTGTCGGCTGACCAACTCCAACGGGCACATTTTGTCCATCTTTCGAGCATGTGCCAACACCAGGATCTAACTTTAAGTCATTACCAACCATAGATACTTTTTTCAACACTGTTGGACCGTCACCAATTAGTGTTGCCCCTTTGACTGGCTGTGTAATTTTGCCATTTTCTATTAGGTAAGCTTCCGAAGATGAAAAAACAAATTTTCCTGACGTTATATCAACCTGCCCACCACCGAAATTTACTGCATATAGACCTTTCTTTACGCTAGATATTATTTCCTTCGGTGTATACTTTCCGGGCAACATATAGGTGTTTGTCATGCGCGGCATAATAACTTCTTTATAACTTTCTCTTCTACCATTACCAGTTGGGCTTACACCCATGAGTTTAGCGTTCATATGATCCTGCATGTATCCTTTTAGGATCCCATCCTCTATCAATATATTATAACTGGGTGGAGTGCCTTCATCGTCTACGCTGATAGAACCGCGCAAATTGGGCAGAGTTCCGTCATCAACTACTGTGATGTCACTAGCTGCTACTTGTTTACCCACAGAATTTGAAAATGCTGAGACTTTTTTGCGATTGAAGTCGCCCTCAAGTCCATGACCCACGGCTTCGTGTAACAATATTCCTGGCCAGCCTGGACCTAAAACGACTGTCATTTCTCCGGCTGGAGTTGGAATTGCTTCAAGATTTACCAGTGCTTGTTCTAACGCTTGGTTTGCAACTTCTTTCCACTTTTTCTCAGAAATAAACTTACTATAAGAGTCCCTTCCACCATGCCCTGCAGAACCTCTTTCGGTACGGCCATCTTTTTCTACAATGACTAGCACATTAAAACGTACCAGAGGCCTGATATCGCTTAATCTGTGATCACCCTTTATTATTTGTACAACTTGCCATTCTCCACTTAGAGTTATTTTTACTTGCTTCACGCAGTTATTTTTGGACCTTACATACTCATTAACCTCATTGAGTAGCTTAATCTTTGAATTCAGATCCATTTCATTTATAGGGTTAATCCTCGAATATAGGCTTTTTGTCTCTTCGTTTAAATTTATTGAATTTGTCTTGTTTAAAGACACTGAGCTTTTTACCATAGAAGCAGCATTACTAATTTCTTTTTCGCTGATCTCAGAAGAACAAACGAAAGATGTACTATCTTCACAAAAAGACCTTAAACCAAATCCCCTTCTAGTATTCAAGTCCATGTGTTTTAATATGTTATCCTCAAAAACCAGGGACTCCGACTGGCAAAATTCTAGAAACAGCTCACCACCATCGCTATTGCTCAAAGCGTTATTGACTATTTTATACACGTTATTAATATTAACATTGTTTTGAGCAAAAAATATTTGATCTAGATTTGGCATTACCTTTGAACTAAAAATTGTTTAAGTATATTATTTAACTTTAACATAGTAAACTATAAAAAGCCCGGGTGGCGGAATTGGTAGACGCGCTAGCTTCAGGTGCTAGTAACTTTTTAAGTTGTGGAAGTTCAAGTCTTCTCTCGGGCACTCTTAGCTTCCATATTGCTTATTGAATTAATTAATGTTATAATATAACATATTAGGTAATATTCATGCTATGTATAGTGAAAAAAATAAGTTAGCCTGCAGAAAGAAGGTACGAACTTACTCGAAACGCTTAGTTACTACACTATCTACTATCTCTTTCATTGGATACATAGCGGCATTGGTCTTGAATATTCCTGTCTTAAGTCTGTATTTTAGTATTGCCGGCACTATATTCAGTGCACTTTCGTTTGCTTTAAATATATGGTCACTAAATGATCATTCCCGACAACAGAATCTTAATAAGAAATCTGGCATAAAAAACACTCCAGGACAAAAAAAGTTAACAAAGATCTATCTTGATATAGCATCCAGTGCTTCATTTCTAATAGGAGGTATTGCATCTATGTCGCTTTTTGAGTCTTCTGTTATTTATTTTGTTTCTACGCCTTTTTTTATTCTAGGCTGTGTTATTATGGCAGCTAATATCGTTCAAACTATGATTAGTGAACCACAGACAAAAAACGTCCTTGAGAATCTCTCTTCAAATACTACAAGAGTACAAGCTTAAGTATTAACTTATACAGGAATATTAGCTATATAATTCCACTGAAGGAAGCCATTCAAAAGAGTTCGATGTAATTAGCGTCAAAAAAGTGTAAGCAGAAATTGTGGGCTTATTGGGGTAGGAGCGCTTAGTACTCCTACTTCCACATCAATTACTTGAATAATTGCTCAAGCTATCAAAATAAAAGTTTTTATTCAGTAATTTGTGTATAAAGGGTACTATTTTACTAGTAGTGAAATAAATCAGAATGAAGTCTATTTTATTAACGAGGCCTTTATTGGACTCGTTCAATACAAGAAATATATTGAGAAAGTATGGATACAAAGTTTTTATAGAACCAGTATTCACAATAAAGTACTTAAATCCTGATATATCTGCGTACGAATTTGACGTTGTGATATCTACAAGTAAAAACAGTGTAAAGGCTTTTAGTCAAATATGCAAAGAGGATGACTTTCCGATTATTACAGTTGGTAATTCAACCATGCAGGCTGCAAAAAATTTGGGATTTTCTGATATAATCTCAGCAGACAGCAACGTTGATGGTCTGATATCATTCATAAAAGCTCATTATTCAAACGCAATAAAGTTCTTGTATATAAGGGGACAAGAAGTATCATGTGACCTAAAAAAAAGATTATCTGAAGAAGGTTTTAACGTAAGAGAAGTTGTACTCTATAAAACAATTACTAAAAGGAGTCTAACTAATAGGTGTAAAAATTTACTATTGGACGCTAAAATTGATAGCGTTGCTTTTTTTTCCTCACAAACTGCAAGGGTATTTTGTTCATTAGTTCTAAAAAGTGGGCTATCTCCTGTGATGAATAATACAGTTGCATATACCATGAGTAAAAACATTGCTGATAGTTTAAAGTTAATCAAGTGGAAAAAAATTATAACATCGAGGTTGCCTACAGGGGAGAGTTTAATTGATATAATTAATAAGGATTGTTGATGCTAAAGATTGCAACTTGGAATGTAAACTCCATACGTAAAAGAATTAACCAACTTTGTAGTTTTATAGTTGATAGTCAGATAGATATAGTTTTGCTGCAAGAGATAAAATGTACAGAAGAGCAATTTCCTTATGCAGAGATAGAAGAATTAGGATATGAATATGCTGTCTATGGACAGGTTGCAAGAAATGGTGTTTGTGTTTTATCTAAATATCCAATACTGGAGAAGTTTAAAATTGATATTGTAGAGAGTCATCAAGAAGCACGTTATATAGAGTGTGTGATAAAACACACCAATAATAAGGTAAGGGTAGGAAGTGTATACGTTCCAAACGGTCAAAGCCCAGACTCTCATACTTTTGAGTATAAACTCAAGTTTTTTGATAACCTATATGAAAGGATGGGCACTTTGTTGAAAAATGAAGAGTTAACTATTATAGCTGGCGATTATAATGTTGCACTGGATGAAATTGATGTTTTTGATTCAAATTTATTAAATGGCCAAGTGTGCTTTCATATAAAAGAGCGTGAGAAATTAAGAGCGATCTTGAATCTTGGTTTTAAAGATGCATTTAGAATATCTCACCTCAACTTACAACAATTCACTTGGTGGAATTATCAAGGCAATTCACTCAGAAACAATCAAGGAATGCGAATAGATCATATGCTGCTATCGCCACAAGCTGCAGATAAATTGGAAACATGTTACATAGATGATAGGTTGCGTAAACTAGAAAACCCATCTGATCATACTCCTGTTGTATGTGTTATAAAACAATAAAAGACCTCTTACATATTTGGTAAATCTGTTTGCTGTCCTGTACTTTTAGCTGGCTGATCTAAAGTAGGTTGTTTAAGGGTAGCAGGTGTTTCTTTTCGTGGACTGCAAACTCGCTCAGAAGTAAAATGCTGTTTATTCTCTCCGTCTCCCTGAGAAATTTGTTCAGTAATCTCTTTGATTTCGGTTTTTAAAATATCATCAATGCCATTGCGAATTTTTTCATTCAATTTTTCTCTCTTTTCTGTATCATCTTTATCTGGTGAGCTAGGGTCATATAAAGTACCTGGCCTATTATTTGAAAAAAGAACCTCAACTCCTCCCTTTACGGCAAATATTGTACCAATAACAGCAGCAACTATTGCAAGTGTAGTAGGACCAAAAATTAATATTGAAGCAATGGAAAAAAGAATAGGAAGAAAAACTTTACGTAAGAACTTTGTTACCATCTCTTCATCACTAAGTGGTGGTTCATCATCCTCTTTTTTACCACCGCCTAAGAATGGTATTTTCTCTTTTAGCCCACTCATACAAGAATCAGAAATATTTTTCGGGTCTATTTTTATTCCCAATGGTAACCCAACAAGTTTTATTAGTGAATCCTTAGCTTCTGTACCACGTATATCAGCTACACAATCATCTACTAATTTCTTTATTTCAACATTCTTGACATTCTCTTTGTTCGCTAATTTTTTCTCTCTAACTTCTTTAAATACAGAAAGTAAAAACTGACAAAAATTCTCTTCACTGAGTGGTCTTATCTCTTCTGGATTGACATTAGTTAGTAGTATCTTCTTATAAGCTAATATAAAATAATCAGTTATTCCTTCGCTCTCCCTTAATTTGGCTTTACCTTCTAATACTTTCACAAAGTAATCGTAAATTTCCTTATGTTCCTTCTTGAAAAGTATCTCATTCATAATGATCTATTCGTACTAACCTATGCTTTAATTATAGCATATTTTTCGCATTAGTTCAAATTTCCTAAAACCTGTATCGAAAGGGGAAAAAGAAAAGAATAAAGCAAAAAATAGAAGAGTAACAAATGATATAAGTGATAAGGGAATGTAAAAAATTGCTTCCATATATTTTAAATCTGATTATAATTACAGTTAGAGATATTTTAAGAGCTCAAAATCTATCTTTGTCTGCAGACTTTTCAGTCAAATTTTTAATCAAAAAGCGTAGCGTATCTTCTTTAGTGCATGTAAATATGCTTAATCTCTGTTGTATGTGCGCTGCACTTTTTTCTAATCTTTTTTTTTACACAGGGGGATTTTATGTCCAGAATTCCAGATATTTGACCTTTACTTTAGCTAAAAACCAATAGGCGCCTACTGTTTAACGCTAATTAAAATAAAAATTTTTCTAATATATAGAAAAATCACTGTTTACTGAAAACGGGGCAAGAAAGCTGCTAATGTCACAGATTTTAGGTAAATGTTGTTTGCTTGACGTATGAGTGTACTCTCCTTACTTCAAGAACTCTTTAATATGACTACTATTATACTTACGAAATTAACCACTCAAGGCATCCGTTCAGGGGTGTGGCAAAATAAGGTAAAAGTGAATTTACAACAATAAGGTGTCATTCCAGTGCTTGACACTGGAATCCAGCCTTTTGTAGGCTCATTGAAAGCGTTGCTTTTAATATCTATGATTAGGTTGCTTGTGAGCAATTTGGATCCCAGTGTCAAGCACTGGGATGACATTACTTTTGCTTCAATATTTACACATTAGCCATGCATCTGAACAGATACTACTTAAGTCCTTTCAAGACAGGTTCTTAGGATCTACGGTATAATTAAGAAAAGCCCCAGTTGTCGCTAATTTTTATTTCTACTTCAAGTGGTATAGAAATTTCTACTGCATTTTCCATTATATCTTTCATAAGTTTTGCTGTTTCTTGCACTCTGCTCTCTTCCACTTCTACAAGTAATTCATCATGAACCTGGAGGATTATTTTACCTGACTTTAACTGATCAAAAAGCCGAATCATCGCGCGTTTTATTATATCAGCAGCAGTTCCCTGCAGTGGTGCATTTATTGCTGCCCTTTCTGCAAATTGTCTTAGATAAGGAATTTTATTGTTGATGTCTCTTACAAAACATCTTCTACCAAACAAAGTCTCTACATAACCATGATTTCTCGCGATAGATACTGCTTTTTCCATATAGACCTTTATTTCTGGGTAACAAGAAAAATAGTAATTAATGTATTCAGCAGCCTCTTGAAAGGTAATGCCAAGTCGCTTTGCAAGGCCAAATGGACTAATGCCATATATAATGCCAAAATTAATGGTTTTTGCTTTGCGTCTTAATTGCTCATCTATTTCTTGCACTCCAAAAACTTGTCTTGCAGTGATATCATGAATATCTTGCCTGTTTGCAAAAGCTTCTTTAAATGCGGTAACATTTGCAACGTGTGCCAGGATTTTTAATTCTATTTGTGAATAGTCAGCAGAAATTATCTTGCAACCTTTTGGCACAATAAAGGCTTGCCTGATAAGACTACCTTCTTCGCTTCTGATAGGAATATTTTGTAAATTAGGATTGCTAGAGCTCAGCCTTCCAGTTGCAGTCACAGTGATTGAAAAGCTTGTATGTATCCTACCATCAAGCGGATCAACCTGTTTTATTAACGCGTCAGTATAGGTACCCTTTAATTTACTTGAATGTCGCCAACTTAAAATTTTACCTGCGATTTCTGTCCCCTCCTCTTCAAGTGCCTCTAGAACTTCAGAGTTTGTGCTATAAGACCCAGATTTTGACTTTTTCTTTTTACTTAGCTCCATTTTATTAAACAAAACATCACTTAATTGTTTTGGCGATGCAATGTTGAATTTTTCTCCTGCTAAATTATGTATATCGTTTTCAAGTACAGCAATTAGCTGCTCAAACTTATCAGACAATTCCTGTAGTTTTTGAATATTGAGCAGTATTCCATTTTGCTCCATATCAAATATTACTTTCATGAGAGGTCTATCAAAGCGCTCGTAAATCGTAAAAAGTTTTTCCTGAAATAATCTTTGTGTCAGTTTCTCATGGATCGCTATTAAAATTTTTGCCGAGAAAGTTTCTACATTTTTACTTAAATTGTGTGCAATTATGTTTGGAATGCTGTGATCATGCTTACCTGTGTCAAGGCTGTATGACATGATCATCAGGTCATCAATTGAGTCTAGCACTCTCTCTATTGTAGGAAATATTTCTCTGATCTTTCTAATATCATGTACTATTTTAAGCACCCCATTTGAAAATAAAGTTGAATTTATTATAGTAAGTGCATCTTGTAGGCAGCTTTGATCTATGTAGAAAATATTATCCTCACTACAAGATAAGGAGATTTTGTTTAATCTATTGTTTTCAAAGTGGCAATGAATTGCAATTTTACCTTCATATCTGCAATGCTCCAAAAATTTTTCTAATTCTTCACTACTATATTCTATTTTCTCTTTTGTGCTAGATCCACTATAAGAAAAGAGCTTTTCTACTTTTCCTATCAATGAATTAAATTCATATTTCTTCAAAAAGGATAACAATTTTTCCATATTTGGAGGATGGACTTCATATTTTACAATATCATGTTGAAGATCTACTTTTTTGCATAGTGACAAAAGTTCTCTTGAAATTAGTGCTTTTTCCTTATGCTCAGTAAGAATATTACGAACTCTTGTTTGCTCAATGTTATTGATGTTTTCTATAATGTTATCCAACGAATCAAATTTATCCAGCAATTTAGCTGCAGTTTTTGGGCCTATTCCTGGAACGCCTGGAATGTTATCAGATGCATCTCCAGTTAGAGAAAATAAATCAAGAAGCTTATTTGAATTTACACCAAATTTTTCTATCACTTGTTTTTCATCTATGTATATATTTTTAATAGGATCAAATATTAGAATGTTGTAATTCAAAAGTTGAAATAAGTCTTTATCTGATGAGACTACTACTACTTTAAAGTCTTCGTGGTTGGCATATTTTGCAGCTAGTGTTGCAATTATGTCATCTGCTTCATAGCCTTCAATCTCTTCATAGCTGAAGTTAAAAGCTTCTACCGCTTCTCTCAGTATTGTAAATTGTGGAATTAGATCCTCAGGAGGTGTTACTCTGTTTGCTTTGTACTCAGAATATAAACTGTGCCTGAAATTTTTTTTGCCAGAATCAAGTGCTATAGTTAAGTAGTCCGAATGGGAAATATACTTCAGAACCATATTAAGAAAACCGTACACAGCACCTACTGGAATACCAGCTGTGGTAGTCAAATGATGCAAAACGTAATAAGCTCTGAAAAGAAAACCATAACCATCAATGATTGTGAAAGTTTTTTCTTTCATTGTAGATATTTATGTGTGCCTTTGATGGTCTTTTATTTAGCTATAAAAATCAAGCTCTTGTTTCCTATAGCCAAAATAATCATAATGCTATAGTTACTATAAGAAAACATATTACGTAAGGGAATTAACTATTCTGCCACAATTTTGCTCTATCACACTTGCCATATTTAATATTCCAGCTTCATCGTAATAATTTCCAATTACTTGCAAAGCAAGTGGTAAGCCTTCATTGGAAAGTCCAACAGGAACAGAAATAGCAGGTAACCCCGCTAAGCTTGCCGGCACGGTAAACACATCATTGATGCACATAATTAGCGGGTCTGGCTTTTCATTTAAGCCAAAAGCTTCTGTTGGAGCAGATGGCACAAGTATGTAATCTATTTTTTCAAACGCTTTTATAAAATCATTTCTAATTAATGCCCTAATGCACTGTGCTTTTTCATAATACTCATTGTAATGACCTGAAGAAAGCGCATAAGCACCAATTAAAATTCTCCTTTTCACTTCTTTACCAAAACCTTCTGCTCTTGTTAGCGAATACATTTCTTCAAGGGTATCAGCATCAACCCTGAATCCGTAACGTACACCATCATAGCGAGCAAGGTTAGATGAAGTTTCAGCAGAACAAATTAGATAGTAAACCGGTATCGCATATTTAGTATGAGGCAGAGTAATGTCAACAACTTCAGCACCATTTTCTTTTAAATTGGAAGAAACTTTTTCCCAATGATGAACGATTTCTTCTGAAATTCCATCCATTCTATATTCTTTTGGTATACCAATGCGCTTACCCTTGATATCACCATTTATAAGATTAGAGAATTTAGGCACTGGCCTTTTGCTCGATGTTGAATCTTTTTCATCATAGCCACAAATTGTTTCCAGTATTAACGCTGAATCAGAAACGGAACGAGTAATTACTCCTGCTTGATCAAGAGAGCTCGCAAATGCAATCATACCAAAACGCGAACACCTTCCATAAGTTGGCTTTATTCCCACTACTCCGCAATAAGCTGCTGGTTGACGTACAGACCCACCAGTATCGCTTCCTAATGCTCCAGCGCATAAAAACCCAGCAACTGATGCTGCAGATCCACCAGATGATCCACCAGGAACAACTTTTTCTCCGTCACTTTTTCTAATCCATACATTTTTAACAGGACCAAAATAGCTATTTGTGTTCGCAGAACCCATAGCAAACTCATCCATGTTAAGTTTACCAAGCATGGCTGCTCCATTTTTTAAAAGCAAGTTAGATACCGTAGATTCATAAGTCGGGATGAAATTTTCCAGCATTTTTGAGCATGCCGTTGTTTTTATTCCTTTTGTACAAAATAAATCTTTAACACCAACTGGTATGCCCATAAGTGATGAAATATTATCTTTTTGTTTCAAAAAGTATTCATCTGCTATTTTAGCAGCTTTTATCGCGATTTCTGGGGTTTTTGTTACAAATGCATTCAGTTGCTCATTTTCAACTGCATTAACATGCGTCTCTACAAGCTCAACAGCAGAAAAATCTCTCCGCCTAAGTCCATCATGCATCTCTGTAATAGTGAGCCTTCTCAATTCATTCATTAATATTCAATTTTAGCGAGGGATTAATTATAACAATAATAGGACAGAAAATCTATATATTTATGATCGAAAACGGGAATACAACCGAGATCAATTCAGATTTCTGAAATGGATTGGTTAGTAGTACGTTTTAAATAGCCGGTTTGGCACACAATGCTAAGCCATAAGGGTTTAGCGTTTCTAAAATCAAATATCAACATCATGCACGTTAAGTGCATTGTTATTTATAAAGTCACGACGTGGTTCAACTATATCACCCATTAGCACCGAGAATATGCTATCTGCTTCTTCACAATCTTTTATTTCAACTTTTAGCAGAGTTCTAGTTTCTGGATTGAGTGTAGTTTCCCAAAGCTGATCAGCATTCATTTCACCAAGGCCTTTAAATCTCTGCAGAGTTAAACCTTTTTTACCATAATCCATCACTATTTTTGCGAGTGCACTTGGAGACTTTATTTTTATTTCAGTTTCTTGCGACTGTAAAAATGAATCACCATTAAATAAGTCAATTATGTTATCAAGAGAACTCAATATATTCCGTATTTCTTTACTTTCAAGCATACTAAGCGAGAATACATATTTGTCTGCTAACCCTTGAAACAATTTAGCAATGTGAATTTCCTCATCTTTTACTTCTACTTCCCAATTATATTCACTATACATCAATTTTAAATATTTTAATATCTCATCAGCAGACAATAGAGCATTCTTTTTGCTTAAAATTAGCAATGATTCTAAGAGATCTTTTGGTATTTCCCTATCATAATTTTTGCTAATGTTTGAAATACTGAGGCACTTATTCAAAACGAAACGCAAATCTTTGCCTACACCATTTAATGTTAATCTTTTAATCGCTGAATTTACTATATACTCTTCAAAAGTTTCATCATCTTTGATATAAGTATCTTTAGCATTTTTTGTAACTTTATAGAGCGGTGGCTGCGCTATGTATAAATATCCTTTCTCAATTACTTCACGCATATGTCTAAAAAAGAAAGTTAGAATCAAAGTTCTTATATGCGAGCCATCAACGTCTGCGTCTGTCATAATGATAATTTTATGATACCTAGTTTTTTCAATATCGAAGTGCTCACTCCCTATTCCAGCCCCAATTGCCGTGATCAGAGAGCCAATTTCTGCAGATGAAAAAATACGATCCAGCCCTGCACGTTCTACGTTTAGAATTTTCCCTCTTAAAGCAAGTACCGCCTGTGTTTTACGATTACGTCCCTGCTTTGCAGTACCACCTGCGGAATTACCCTCTACTATAAACAATTCCGATAACTCAGGAACTTTTTCCTGACAATCGGCAAGCTTTCCAGGTAGAGTTGCAATATTAATATTGTTTTTATTTTTAACTAACTCTCGTGCTTTTCTTGCGGCTTCTCTTCCTTTTGCTGACCTAATCGCTCTTTCTACTATACTTGCTGCTAACTTGGGGTCAATTTCAAGTATTGTACTCAACTTGTCAAAAACTATGCTCTCTACAACTGCCCGCGCTTCAGAACTGACCAATTTATCTTTTGTCTGTGAAGAAAATTTAGGATCAGGCATCTTGAGAGATAAAACACAAGTTAAGCCTTCTCTAACATCTTCTCCAGTCAAATTCACTTTTGCCTTCTTCAAAAAACCTTCATTGTTTGCATAGTTATTGATACATCTGGTTAGTGCAGATCTAAACCCCGCCAAATGCGTACCACCATCCCGTTGTCTTATATTATTTGTGAAGCATAGCATATTCTCATAGTAGGAATCATTCCACTCCATTGATATTTCTACACTGGTACCTAGATCTTTTACATTATCTCTAATGCTGGCAATTTTAGTAACATGTGTCTTATTCTTGTCTAAGTACCGTACAAAATTAGCTGTACCAAAATTATCTTCAGACTCTTTACTATCGTTAAAATGAGACTTTACATGTGGTTTATTACGGAGATCACACAAAATGATCTCAATATTTGAGTTTAAAAATGCCAATTCTCTGATGCGACTCTCAAGAGTGGAGTAACTAAAATCAATACTACTAAAAGTCCCCGTTGATGGCATAAACGTTACTCTAGTTCCTCTTTTATTTTTGTTTTCATTAATTACCTTTAAAGATTCAACAGACTCACCATCTTCAAAGCGTATGAAATATTCCTTCTTATTGCGCCATATGGTTAATTCCAGCCAACTCGATAACGCATTAACAACTGAAATTCCAACACCATGTAATCCTCCAGAAACCTTATAGGTATTGCTGTCAAATTTACCTCCTGCATGCAATTGGGTCATTATTACTTCTGCTGCTGATATTCCTTCCTCTGCATGAATATCAGTTGGAATGCCACGACCATTATCGGTTACAGAAACTGAACCATCTTCATTTATGCTAACTTCAATCTTACTACAATAACCAGCTAAAGACTCATCTATCGCATTGTCAACAACCTCGTACACCATATGGTGCAGACCAGATCCATCATCAGTATCACCAATGTACATACCTGGACGCTTTCTTACAGCATCAAGACCTCTTAGGATTTTTATTGCGTCAGCGTTGTAGTTACTTTCCATGGAATTGCTTTATTTATAAATATTAATTAATATTACATTTGTATGTGCTGATTAGCAACATCTTTAAGTTGAAAGAAGGATCCTTGACATGTAGATAAAATATAATACATCACCTACACGAAGTGGTTTTACATGTTATTTCAATACATAAACTTAGGTTCAAATAATCATACAAACTCTGCTTCATATTTCAAGATAAATGGCTACAATCAAATACAATTTACCTTTTCCTTCCACTTAGATTTTCCAATTTAACATAGGATAAGTTGCTCATACACTCTTCTAATATTTCATTCTTTTTATCATTGTTTAATCTATTGCTGAACTCTTGACACCTTCTCTCAAGAGCTGAATGCGTAGTCATAATATACCTTACTGTTTCAGATGATAACTCTGGCAACTCGCTACGGATCCTTTCTTGTTCTGTTCCAGAGAAATTGGTGAAATTGGCTCTGGCCATTTCAGGGAATTTTTGTGTGATCGTTTCTTTTATCATTTCTCTAGCCTCTTCTCCATCGAGTGTAATAACCACTGATGGATGTAAGCCAGATAAAGACTCAAATAATTTATTGTATGTTCCACCTACACAACTTTGACCTTGATTACCATAAGTTGTTGCAGCGTCTACAAGACCCTTTACAAACATATCCTTTCTATTTTTTATGCCTGCATCACTCAAAGGAATTCTTTGATTTTCTGTCCCTGTATTTCTATCATTGCAGGCTTTCCAACATAAAATAGCTGCTTGCTTTAGTGTTAACTCACTATGATTGTCTTTAAAATTATCTCCTGTTCTATTGATAAATCTTAAGCATTCAAGTGCATGAGATTTATCGTCTTCTGTAAATTCATTTGACTGTTTGATGTACTCTTCAATGTCGGTTGTGTTGCCTCTATTTAGCTGTACATAGAATTCATCTTTGCTTAAATTCTCTTTATACTTTTCTATGAGTCTATCAACACTCAAGTTTATACTAGCAACTGCACTTGGGTCATGAGTAGTTTGTGCCATAAAAGGAATGGCTGCTAAATCTTGAAAGAAAATAGGCCTTTCTTCCTCTGGAATTTGTTGTATTAAATCGTTAAACTGCTGTATTTCTTCAATGAGTGATTTGTTTAGCAACCATAAGCACAATATAGGCAGTACCAAAAGCACACAGGAATTAATAATGTGTATAATTAAAAAAATGCTTAATGTTATTCTAATAACATTTTTTGGCCACGCTGATAATCTTTTTTCATTTTCCCTTGGTTTGAAAAAATAATTTACTAATGATAAATACAAAGAGAGCTGTACAAGAAGAAAAAATGAAGGAATCATACTTACTAATAAAACTATATTAATGAATCTTTTAATTTTATTAGTGTTGTTGTAAGCATTTTGCACTCTTTCTATTAAAGCCTGTACTCTATTTCTATTTTGCTGTTGATTATTATTTTGACCTGCAAACATACCCTATTCTAACATTAATATATCATACTATAGAAAGAATGTAAATAAAGCAAGGAATTTAGAGCTGCTTTTATTTTTGTTTGATTGGGGATACCACTTCTATACTTTCCGCTCCATCTAAGGTACTATTTGGTTTTTCTACAGTAATCTTGGGAGTTACTTTATTCTCGATATCTGCTCCATATGAGCTAAGTACTTCAATGGCCTTTTCATTTCCACTATTGAGTGCAATATCCAAGGCATCCATTCCAGCTTTATTTTTGTGGTTGATAAAATTCTTCAACCGATCTCTACCAAAGCTTTCTATATATTGTTTAATGATGAGTTCCACTACTTTTCCAGGACAATTATTAGCAGCAGGAAAAAGTATTGTGTTGTTATTATTATCTTTTTTCGTTATGTCTGCTTTGAGTTTATTTATCAAATACTCGATAACTTCTACTCTGCTATCATCCTTTGCTTCAGTGCATTGTCTAATAGCTAAAAATAAAGCTGTCCGCCCATTATCATCAATATCTTCAATATTCTGTCCCTTGTCAACTAAGGCTTGTATTACACTTTTATTTCCATATAAAGTAGCAAGGTGAAAAGGTGTATGTCCTTCAGTGCTTTCCCTTTCATTAATTAACGCACCATTGCTAGCTAGCAATTCTATAAACTCTGGCGTGTTTGCAAAAATTGCAAGGTGCATTGGTGTTAAGTCATCTTTGCCATGATTTCCAGTTTTTGCGTTAACGTTTGCTCCGTTATTTATCAGCAATTTCGCTATTTCAAACTGCTTATACCCGATAGCAACATGCAGTGGCGTACGATTACGTTCATAATTATCATTGACATTTGCACCAAACTTTATTAGCAGCTCTGTAGCTTCAATATCACCCATCCGAATTGCAGAGTATAAGGAAGGAGATTCATCTTTTTCTATTTCCCCTGTCATACGAAATTACGAACATAATAATTCATACATTATTAAGAATTATTGTTAATTTTTTATTAAAATAATATTAACAACAGCTAAAAATCTTTAATTTTTATTAAAGATTTAATATCCATCAATGCTTATATAAGCATTCCAAAAGTGAAGAAGTGAAAAAAAGCTTTTCATGAGAAATTATAAATGATAGATTGTTAATCATGAGTTATCGAAAATAAGTTATGTGTTTTGGTCTGCCTAATATAAACAAGGAAGGTTATTTATTTATAATTGTCTCCTTTATTGTAACGTGTATAGCATTCTCTATATCTTGGGGAACTGGAATTACCTGCTTATTTCCAACGTTATTATGTACTTATTTTTTTCGTGATCCAGCAAGAGCTGTACCAAGCAATAAGGATTTTATATTAAGCCCCGCTGATGGTGTGATTTCAAAGATAGAAGAAGTTAGTTACCCTTTATCAGAAGAGAATGAAGAAGAAAAGAAATTTACACTTGTCAGCATATTTCTAAGCATTTTGAATGTCCATGTGAATCGTATACCAATATCTGGTACGATAAAGGAAATGAGCTACAAGAAAGGCAAGTTTGTTTCTGCAATGAGTAATAGGTCCAGTAATGAAAATGAAAAGCAGATTATTGTGATTGAATATGAAAAGGGAAAAGAAATCATTGTGGAACAAATAGCTGGATTTATTGCACGCCGCATTGTTTGTAATTTGAGGACATCTCAGAGCGTAAAAGCAGGTGAAAGATTTGGAATTATAAGATTTGGTAGCAGAGTAAATATTTATATTCCTATTGGTATAGAAGTAAGAGTTTCAGAAGGACAAACTGTTATTGGTGGTGAGACAGTTATAGCAGATTTAAATAAACAAGAGAAGCTTACCTTTGACATTGTATGAATAACGATGAAAGTAACGGTAAATCCTTACCTATTACCAAGTTATTTCCAAATTTTATAACTTTACTGGGTTTATGTGCTGGCCTTACTTCACTTAAATTCACATTTAATGAACAATGGGAATTTTCAGCAATTTTTATTATCATTGCAGCAATAATAGATGGAATGGATGGCAGAATAGCAAGAATTCTAAAATCAACTAGCGATTTTGGAGCACAGCTTGATTCTTTTGCAGATTTTCTAAATTTTGGTTCAGCACCTGCTTTTCTTTTATATTTTTGGAAATTAAAGGAAATTAAAGTTGTAGGATGGATTTTAGTAATGATATATGTAATCTGCATATCAATAAGACTTGCAAGATTCAATGTTTCGCTACATTTAGAGCAATTATACTGGAAAAAATTTTTCTTTTCCGGCGTTCCAGCTCCTGTATGCGCTTTACTTGCTCTGTTACCAATAATTATTACCTTTCAATCTCATGAGAGTGAATACTTACTTCTTATAGAGCAATTTTTTAACGTAAAGAATACAGCTTGTTACTTTTTGGCCATTTCATTTTTTTCGATAAGTCATATTCCAACTTTCTCTGCAAAGTACATTTATGTTCCTAGAAGCCTATCCTATATATTTGTGTCGTTTTTTGGAATATTGATCATACTGTTTATAAGCAAGCCCTGGATAACACTACCAATTTTAGGCGCATTGTATATACTTACTATTCCAATAAGCACTGGACTTTATATATACTACACATATAAAACTCATTAGCTATATAAAAGTAGTGAGCAGCATGATTGTAAAAGCAACTGATCTATTAAACTCTTTTTTATATATAAAGATATTCAACATACCATTTATAATTATTTGGGTAATTGCAACTGGGGTTTTTTGTACGATTCGATTCAAATTCATTAACTTTAGGTTGTTCAAATATGGGATACAAACACTATTCAACCTAGAGAGCCATAATAATAACGGCATAATCACCCACATTCAGGCATTTGCAACGGTAATTTCAGGAACAGTTGGTCTTGGAACAATATCAGGAGTTGCAATAGCTATTACAATAGGGGGGCCAAGTGCAGTTTTTTGGATGATAATTACCGGAGTACTTGGCATGTCAATAAAATTTGCTGAAGTAGTGCTTGCATTTACTCATCGCTCTGAAAACACAACTGGTGGGGCTTTTTATTATATGGAACATGGACTTGCAAAGATTGGATTTATGAAGACTGGCAAATTCCTTGCATTTATCTACGCAGTTATGCTGCTTGTTGCAATGATTCTAGGCGGCATACCATTTCAGGCAAATCAAATTGCAGCGTTGTCAAGTAACTTATTTGAATACAACACATCTGTTATTATCTCGCTATTTGTATTAATTGTAATACTGGGAGGAATAAAGCGAATTGCTTTAGTTGCAACAGGTTTAGGGCCGATCATGATAATGTTATATATAGGCATGTGTATATATTTAATCTGTGTAAACGGAAATAATCTACTGAATGCTCTATCTATAATATTTCAAGATATCTTTAACAAATCAGCTATAGGAGGTGGAGTATTGAGTGGATTAATAGCAGGGGTAAGAAGGTCAGTGTTTGCTAATGAAGCAGGTACTGGAACAGCAGCTATAGCACATTCGATTGTAAAAGAGAAAGACCCAGTTAAAGTTGGAAGTGTTGCAATGATTGCACCATTTGTAGACACAATATTAGTCTCATTTTTGACTGGTATTGTGATAATTATCACCGATATGCATATCACTAATACCGTAGGTGATATTACGTTAGTTAGCTCAGCATTTTCAACAGCCTTACCTTTATTTAGCAAGCTAGCTCTTCCGCTGATAATGTTTTCCTTTGCATTTTCCACAATAATAGCTTACTATTACTACTGTGAAGTTGCCCTAGTGTACTTATTTGGTAACAAAAAAGTACTGATATTGTTTCAGTTTTTTATAGTGGGTTCAGTGTATATCAGCTGTATATCAAAAAATATAGAATTTATATCTTATTTAGGTGATAGCCTGTTTATGTGCCTTATGATTCCAAATGCTGTTGCGATATATCTACTGAGAAGGGAAGTCTTAAATACAATAGATTCTTATTACAAAAGGTATTAAACATGATTTATAGAATGCTTTATATAGTGTTATTTTGCCTACCATTTAATGATGTATACGCTGCTTCAGTTTTTCATAAAAGTTATGACACTGCATTAAATGGAGTAAGCAACTTCATGAATGAAGTGTTGTTTTTCAAGATCTTTCACGTACCATTTATAATTCTTTTATTGGCCTTTGGTTATATATTTCTAACACTACGTTTTAGATTTCTCAACATAAGGATGTTTAAGCATGCGTTCGCTATTTTATGTGGAAAATATGACACAGATCATCATGATGGTCACATTACGCATTTTCAGGCATTTGTAACCGCGCTATCAAGCACAGTAGGTCTTGGAACTGTTGCTGGTGTTGCAATTGCAATTTCAATGGGAGGGCCAGGAGCGGTACCTTGGATGATGATCACAGGCTTTTTTGGTATGTCTGCAAAGTTTGCTGAAGTAACTTTAGCATTCAGACACAGAACAGAAGGCCAGGAGCAGTTATTCAGTGGTCCCTTTCAATATATAAGAAATGGACTAGAGGAATTTGGATTTAAGAAGCTTGGTATTGTGATAGCTGCAATATATGCAGTGTTTTTTGTATTGTCAGGTCTTGGTGGAAGTGTAGCATTTCAGACTAATCAAATGGTTTCAATATTATCTGGCTATTCAAGCTGGATAGATAGTCATCCTTGGGTTCTTTCCTTCATAATTTCTACATTACTTGCTCTAGTGATTATCGGTGGAATCAGGAGAATAGCTAAAGTCTCTTCTGCGCTGGTGCCTATTATGTCACTCATATATATTTTGAGTTGTTTCACGATTATTGCATTCAATATTCACAATTTTAGCAATACATTAAAAATATTGTTTTCCAGTATGATAGACTTCAATGCTGTTGGTGGTGGAGTAGTAGGAGCATTTGTCGCTGGGATTCAAAGGGCAATTTTTGCCAGTGAAGCAGGTGTTGGTTCTGCTGCAATTACTCACGCTGTAGCTAAAGATGAGGAGCCGGTTAGGACTGGTCTAGTTGCTATGATAGAACCATGCTTTGATACAATGTTAATTTGTTGTTTGACAGGAATAACAATAGTAATAACAGGCGCATACCAGACTGGCATTGGCGAGGGAATATTGATCACCCAAAAAGCATTTGAAACAGTTTCTTCTTGGTTTCCTATACTTTTAACCATCGCTGCGCCTTTGTTTGCGTTTTCCTCAGTAATTTCATTTGTATATTGTTGTGAAATGGGATGGCTGTATTTGTTTGGTGTAAAAAGTGTAGTAATATATCGTATAGCGGTGGTGGTAGTTGCATTTTTGTCAGGTTTGTCTAAAGATATAATGGCTATTGCTAATATTGGTGGGGCTTTATTCTCTTGTTTAGCACTCATCAATATGACAGCACTTATACTGTTTAGCAATCAGATTAACAATGAAGTCCAATGTTATCTAAAAAGGCTAAGGAATAATAAAATTAATTAAATTCTGGCATATGAAGGTACAACAACAGATGTCATTCCAGCGCCATCTTCTTTTCATAGCAAAATTCCCTTTTGTCATCCCAGTGCGTGACACTGGGATCTATTTTGCATATAGTTCCACCGTAGTGTTATATTTTAATGTAAAATTTTATATTTATCTACTAGATTCGTTTGCGAATAAAGTTCGCTGGATCCCAGTGTCACGCACTGGGATGACAAGAGAGAGGATGCTAGAATAATGGAGAAATATATAATTCTTATATTATCCTACATACTAGGTTCAATACCGTTTAGCTTAATTATTGCAAAAATAAATGGTATAAATTTAAGAGAAGTAGGTTCAGGAAACATTGGTGCTACAAATGTTGCAAGAACAGGAAATAAGAGACTTGCTGTCCTCGCATTATTTTTAGACTCTTTGAAAGGATTTGTCGGGGTTTATACAGCACAACAATTTTGTGATAATAACGATTTTTATATATATGTATCTGCAATTTTAGCAGTTCTAGGGCATATGTTTCCTATTTGGCTAAGGTTCAATGGAGGAAAGGGGGTTGCAACAACTTTGGGAGTTTTAGTAGCACTTAACATTTCTATAGCATTAGCATTTGTATTTGTCTGGCTAATAGTATTTTTTATCTTTCGGTACTCCTCTCTTGCTTCCTTGGCTGCTAATGCAGCAGCTGTTATAGCATCTTTCTTTTTTCAAAAGGAGTTATTCCTTATACTACTCACTGTAGCGATATTAATTTTCTTGAAGCATTACAAAAATATTGCAAATCTTCTGCAAGGCAGAGAGCATAAGTTTCTATAAGCAATGAGATGTTAAATCACTGACACTTAAACTACGAGATAAACTGCTTGATGGTATTATTTTATCTTCTTTATTTAAGATTGTAATTTTTACTCTTGTTATACTCTCTACTTCTTGAGGTATTAAAAATTCATCTTCAATGAATCTTTGCTTCACTTCTTGTATTTTTTCATAAAGTGTGGTTACATTGCGCTTATTTTGATTATAAATATCTTCAATCTCTATCTCTAGCCTGTGTGAAGCTTCTTTTTTTAACATGTTATTTATCGCTGCTTCTGTTATTGCTAGTTTTTCTTGCAGAATTTTCTTTATTTCTTCTTTATCGTCTCTGCTATTTTTACTCAGTTCCGTGTATACCCTATAACACCTTTTCTCTAGTGGTAACATTCTTAAACTATCTAACATTCTGTCTACTTGACCCTTAATAGTCTTCTTGGCTTTCAATTTTAATTCTTTTACTTCTTCTTTTATTATTTTGCTAGCTATTCTCTTAGCTTCAGTTAAAGATGAGTCCTTGAGAAAAAAATCTGTTCTAAGTAAATTTTGGTTTAAAAGCTCCAAAAAGACTTTTCCTTTGATGTTTTCGAGTTGATCGTCTAAACCATCCCCCTGTAGTTTATTTGTTATGTGCTGAGACAGCGCAAAGTGCTCTAATTTATTTAACTTTACAGAGTTAATATTTTTCATTAACGTCAGCACAATTTGTTCACTATATTGAGAAGTAAAACTCAGTAAATTTCTCATTAAGGAAATACTTACTTCTGCAATAAAATCATCAACTATTTTTTGACTTTTATCATCTTCATAATTATTTTGGGCGTTATGCCAAGCCCTAAGAATTTCTTTACTGTTCTTCTTATTTTTTAGCCTGTCTAACATAAACTTACGTGCTTCATTTTCTGCTTCTGTAAGGAGCATTTGTCTAGGTGGTGTAAATTTAATCTCTGGATCGGAATGAATACCCTCTAATGTACTTAACATTCTGTAGATAACACCAGTAAAACATGTGTTAGGAATTCGTTCTTTTCTAGAGAAAGTTTGGCTATCTAGTAAATTTGCAATCAACGCGTCTTTTTTATTTTTTACAGCTTCTCTATCTCCATCATTGCAGGCTCTAAGAACTAACAGAAGAATTTGTCCACCAGTGAAACCAGAGCTATGTTTCTCATTACCTTTGCAAAAATCTTGCAAAAACATTACTAATTTTCCCTTATTCTCATTACTAAATGGTTGGCCATCAAGCATATGTAAGTGATTTATATATTCAATAAACTCTTTAAATCCCTCATTATTAATAGTGTCTTCAGATACTTGTTCAGTATATTTATCTTTTAATTTGTCAATATTTTTAATGATATCATTATTTAATTGATGGGGTAGTAAATGTTCAAGCTTAATATCAAAGCTATTGACTAGCCCACGTGAGTTTTCTTTTATGCCTTCTAAAAAGAAACTAATAGCAGCTTTGAGTAACGTAAATGGATTAAAATCCTTTGGCCTTAATTCATTTTGTAATAGAATTAAAATCATTGCAAGTGGTATTGTTGCAAGTAACGAAACAAGCAGGAAAGTAGTTGTAAAAGTTATATATGTTATAGAGGCAAAAAATAAAAGGAAAGATTCTATCTTAATTTTATTATCCTTAAAAAATATTTCCCAATATTCCTTTTTACTTATTTTTTCCTGCTTTGCAGCTTTTATGTCTTTATAAACGTAAAAAGTTTTTATTTCAGATCTAAAAAACAATGTGGCAAAAGATAAAAAGACATTGGCAGGATTAACTAAAATGCTTAAAGAAACAAAAGCTGCGAAGTAACTTGCTGTCTTTAATCTGTAAGAATCCTTTCCAGGAAATTGTATTTGGGAAACACCTATCATAGCCTACTCTCTATAATATTATGATATTGTAGTAATAACAAATAGCCTATAGATGTCAATGCTTAAGTATTTTACTGTCTACGCACTCATCGTATTCAATTTCAACTGTAGAGTGCGCAATTTCGAACCTATTTAATAGTATTTTTTTTATCTCATACAAAATATTAGTGTGTTGTCCATTTTGCTTTATCTTGGCATGCATAGTAAGTATAAAATAATTATCAGATAGTGACCATGCATGTATATGATGCACATCTATCACTTCAGGTAACTTAGATACAATCTCACTTTTTATCTCCTCAGCAGATACACTCTCAGGTGTACCTTCAAGGAGTATATGGCAAGAATTCTTGAGAATTTTATAGCCACTGTTTAAGATTATTACACTGACAAATACTGACAAAATAGGGTCCACTATTTGCCATCCGGTAAACATGATAATTATGGATGCAAGTATAGCAGCTACAGAACCTAAAATATCTCCTAT
The DNA here is from genome assembly GCF_048054115.1 of Wolbachia endosymbiont of Nasonia vitripennis. Lineage (NCBI taxonomy): Bacteria > Pseudomonadati > Pseudomonadota > Alphaproteobacteria > Rickettsiales > Anaplasmataceae > Wolbachia > Wolbachia endosymbiont of Nasonia vitripennis. Next base: position 24,071 of record NZ_JAFEVF010000005.1, read on the forward strand.
AACGTGCAATACAGCACTTTTTATGTTTATATTATTTTCGCATTTACTATGTAATATAAAAAAGACTATAATGTTAGATATTAGGCCAAGTGTAGAAATTATTAGCATTACTTTCCATTCAACATCAACTGGAAAAATAAATCTCTTTATTGACTCAATGATAATGACCACTGCGATGAAAAATAGAGTTAAACCATTAACAAATGCTGCGATTATCTGTAATCTGTGATACCCATATGACCTCTGTAAATCAGATTTCTTAGCTGAAAATTTGTGTGCTATCCAGCTTAAAACCAAGGCAAAAAGATCAGTGAGCATATGTCCTGCATCTGATAACAGAGCAAGTGAGTGTGAAATTATTCCACCTGCTATTTCCATAAGCATTGTTATTGCAACTATTATTATAGAATAAATTAAGCGCTTGGACTCTGCTATTGAGTGTTTGCCATTGTGCACTGCTGTCATATAAAATCTTTTTATGAGCAAAAAAACGTGGGTAACACTGGGCTCGAACCAGCGACCCCTTGCACGTCAAGCAAGTGCTCTACCAACTGAGCTAATTACCCATCTTAACCTTAGTATAGTGCTTCAGTGAAATGAAAGTCAATTTGCTTTTAGACTTCTTGCTGAATGAAACTCCTTGACAAACCTTCCCACTTTCCTTATCATACCAATAAGAGTACTTATCCTTGTTTTTGATCCTCGCAGGTTCAACAACAAAAATTCAGTAAAAAACTCAGATATTTATTGGCAAATTACATAAAAATTATAGCGGCTGCATGTCTTTTTTATTTTTTCTACATTCAGCCAAATCGCGCTTGTTAGCATATTATTACAACGCCAATTTACATTGTTATAGGGTCAAAACTCGCTACATAGGGATTTTTTTGCCTTTTTTAAAATTGATAAATTTCTTAATATTTATAATTCCGTTACTTGTTAGCAGCCACTTAAGGTTAGCTATAGAATTTTAGCCACATTCTAAATGTTACATATTAAGTTAACTATCTATACTTTTTTATTAAGATATAAATTATACCAATATGAGAATTTACGTTTTTTTCAGATGAGTCACTTTATGCTTGATATTGTAAAGACTAATAAACTAGGGGTTAAAGTAATGACAATCAATCGACAAGTAAATAAAAATATATCTAAAGATGAATATTTTAACAACAAGCATATCATAGAAGTTAAAGATTTAAATATTAAAGTAGAAGTTTATTCTCATAATTTAAGAGCAAGTAAAGTTGCTCACATTGAAAGTGAGATAAGAGAAACAGCTACTAATTTTAAAGATGCATTTAAGCTGGAGCCTGGTAGCTCAAAACAAACATTCAAAATTTATGTGTTTGATGATAAGGCTGATTACACTCACCTTGGTGGAAGCGAACGTTTTGGTTCTTACCTTGGAGATTGTAATAGTTTAGACTTGATCTGACAAGCAAACAAAGTAAGATAAAAATATAGACAAGTTTTAAAGGAGTGTCAGATATGAATACAACACAAGAAAAAATACTAAAACCAAAGTTGGGATTGCTAGAACTTGCAAAGCAATTAGGAAATGTATCACAGGCGTGTAAAGTAATGGGATATTCAAGGGATACATTTTACCGCTTCAAAGAACTGTATGAAACAGGAGGAGAAGAGGCTTTACACGAGATAAGCAAAAGCAAGCCATTGTATGCAAATAGAGTGTCGGAGGATATAGAAAAAGCAGTAGTTGAAATAGCAATAGAGTTTCCAGCATACGGACAAGAAAGAGCAGCAAACGAACTGAAAAAGAGAGGAATTCTCATCTCTGCAAGTGGAATAAGATCAGTGTGGCAAAGAAACGATCTTGAAAATTTTAAAAAGAGGTTAAAGGCATTAGAAGCAAAAGTAGCTCAGGATGGTATCATTTTAACAGAAGAACAGATAACAGCTCTAGAAAAGGCTAAGGAAGAAAAAGAGGCCCATGGAGAAATTGAAACAGAGCATCCAGGATACTTAGGTAGCCAAGACAGTTATTATGTTGGTAATATCAAAGGTATTGGACGAATTTACCAGCAAACCTTTGTTGATACCTATTCCAGAGTTGCTTTTGCTAAGCTTTACACAGAAAGGACTGCTATCACAGCTGCAGATCTTCTTAATGATAGGGTAGTACCGTTCTTTGATGAACAGAAAGTATCATTGCTACGTGTTTTGACGGATCGTGGTACAGAGTATTGTGGCAGACCTGAAAATCACGCTTACCAGCTATATTTAGGGGTAGAAAATATTGATCATTCTCGAACCAAAGCTCGTTCTCCACAGACTAATGGCATATGTGAAAGGTTCCACAGAACTATGCAAGATGAATGTTACAATATTATCTTTAGAAAGAA